>NZ_JAUBOV010000001.1:119952-218663 GCF_036700405.1 Microcoleus sp. T3_D1 | reverse complement strand
GCAGTAAAGGTTAATCTAGATTATCGGTTGTGTGGGGGCGGGTTTATATAAATTGTTGGCGGGGATTAAATATTATTTGTAAAACCCGCCCCTACAGGCCATCGTAGGGGCGGGTTTCACCAACCATTTATGTTAGAAACCTACCATCTCAAAAACCCGCCCCGCCCAACGACAAATCCGCAATTAGTAATATCATCGCAGTTCGATCGCCCTCACCCTTCTCTCACAAAATCAAACAATCGGTGAGCCATTTCTAGCTTGCTGCAAGAGGCTATTTCTACTTGCTTCCCGGCGGCATTAATTAATATTGCTTGATTGGTATTGCTGCCAAAACCTGCACCTATTTGATCGATCGGGTTTGCGGCAATTACATCCAGTTTCTTCGATCGCAATTTCTCCAAAGCAGGCTTGACAATATCCCCTGTTTGTGCTGCAAACCCGATTAATTTTTGGTGCGGCTGTTTCAATTTTCCCAACTCTGCCACAATATCCGCTACCGGTGCCAACGGTAAACAATTCGGGAGCGATCGCTTCGGCAATTTTTCACTACTGTACTCAGCCGGCTTCACATCCGCTACCGCCGCCGCCATCACCGTCAAATCCGCCTCCTGAAAGCATTGCAGCATCGCCTGCCGCATTTCTTCTGCACTCGCAACTGCGATCGCCCGCACACCTGAGAGCGGCAATTCGCCAGTTATACTGTGTACCAGCGTCACTGTCGCGCCGCGGTGTTGTGCAGCTTGCGCCAAAGCTATACCCATTTTGCCACTGGAAGGATTGCCGATAAACCGCACCGGATCGAGGTGTTCCCGCGTTCCTCCCGCACTGATCAACACCCTAATGCCCGCTAAATCGCGATCGCCCTTCGCATACAACAGCGATTCAATATGAGGCAAAATCTCATAAGGTTCTGCCATGCGGCCAACACCGGCGCGATCGCACGCCAGCATTCCCGCCCCCGGATTCGCAGCATGATAGCGCCGATAAGTCAACACTTCCCGCCAATTCCGCTGCACCGCCGGCTGTTCCCACATATCCGTATTCATCGCCGGTGCCAGCAAAATTGGGCAATTAGAAGCTAAGACAGTATTAGTCAACAAATTATCAGCAAAACCCCCCGCCAACTTAGCCAAAGTATTAGCTGTCAGGGGAGCAATTACAAAAACTTCCGCCCATTCTCCGAGTTGAATATGCAGGGGGCGCCCGTGATTTGCTTGCCAAAAATCTTTGTCAGTAAAAGCAGGATGGCGGCACAGAGTAGCAAAAGTCAAAGGCGTGACAAACTCTCCAGCCGCATCAGTAAGAATAGCTTTAACTTCCGCTCCAGCTTTCGCTAAAGTTGAAACTACTTCGCAAACTTTATAAGTTGCAATCCCGCCACTAACGCCGATTAAAATTCGTCTGCCTTTCATGTCATACCATTTTAGATTTTAGATTTTAGATTTTAGATTTTAGATTTTAGATTTTAGATTTTAAATTGGGAATGACTGATGAATACCAGGGTTGAGAGCTGGCCTACATTCACATTCTTTTTTGAAACGGGTGTCATTTTTTAATAAAAAAGAATCAAGAAAGAAATTAAGATAAACACAGGCTAAAATCCCTAATTCATCTGTTTAATCCGCAACAAAAGATGCTGCTAACTTCTTCCTCAATTCCGTCGAAAATTTTGAGCTAGATTTTTCAGTCTATGCTTCGTCGTAGGCTTCCATATCCAGAAGGTGGAGATAAGGTTCAACCAGCTCCGGCCGCTGAAAAGCAAGCGATCGCAACAAATGCCAATCATTCAATCCCTCAAAAGGATCTGTATAATCGTCAACTTCCAAACGGACAGCCAATTCTGCCACGTCCTGAGAAGTAAGTACAGCTATATCGCGCGATGCTTTGGTTAAAGTTTTCATTTTTTTCCCCTGCCCGAGACTTCCGCCATACTATATACTAAACCTTTAATCAGATTTCGACACAGTTTCTACAACAAAACTTCGCATTACCTCTATAACTTCCGGCCGAATCTCGTGTCCCATGTTAAATTCTCGATACTGCACCGCAGATCCCCAAGCCGTCAAACTCTCGCGCGATCGCACAGCAGCACTAACAGGCACAATAGTATCTTGAGTACCGTGTACGATTAAAACAGGGGGCAAAACACTCCCAGCAACTGGCGAAATCTGGTGTAAATAACCGCTCAGACAAATTAAACCAGCTAGGGGCAAAGTCAATCCCACATCTAGAGTCATCGCTCCGCCTTGAGAAAAACCACCTAAAATCGTGCGAGACAAAGGCACGCCCGTGGTGCTTTCCAAAGACAGCAAAAATTCCCTCAGCAATTGCCGGCTTTCTACCAATCCCTGAGCGTCTTTGGTTTGAAGGTTATACCACGCTTTGCCACTCATTACCTGGGGATGGGGAAAGGGGGCATCGGGAAACACAAACTGATAATCCGGCAAATTGAAAAAGGGTGCTAAGGAAGTCAAATCCCGAGCATTAGCACCCCATCCATGTAAAGCGACCATCAAAGCGACAGGTTGGCGATCCGTTGTGGGCGGTATGCTAATAGATTGTAAAGACATCGTAGTTAATAATTGGTAATCTGGCCTTGCTACAATTATAAATTGTTACGACGGGTAAAAACCCAGATATTTGTTTTCGGCCATATTCCACTGAAATTAGCACAGGTTTGCTAATAACTATAATAGTTGACTGTTGAGTGTTTACTGTTAAGAGTTAACCGTTGAAAGTAGAGTGCGAAATCCGAAACTTTCCCAAGTAGAGTGCGGATAGTTCACCTTTTCTAAACAGGAATTAGGGAGCATCTCCTATTGGTAAAAACACTTCTTCTGACTCCTTCCTTCTGCCTCCTTTCTTCTTCCTCTTTCCTCCTGCCTCCTGCCTCCTGCCTCCTTCTTTCTTCCTCTTTCCTCCTGCCTCCTGCCTCCTGCCTTCTGCCCCCTCCTGCCTCCTGCCTCCTGTCTCCAATTTATAGCTGGGCTGCTTCCATTGAGATGCTCGCAGCTAGACTCAGCTAGAAGCGAGATTTGTTCCGCTAATTCCAATTGACCGAAAGCATCCAGGATACAAACCCCCGGATTCATCCGTCCAGAAATAAAAAACCTGTATCCGATGAAACTTGCCGAACGTATTTATCGGTGGGGTCGCCTCTAAAATCTAAAATCTAAAATCTAAAATCGATTGGCACCTACCGCAGGTGAAACCTTAGAAACAGATTGCTGAGACTGTTGCCGCACCGGCACCTCAATCCAGAATTCAGTTCCCTCTCCCGGAGCCGATACACACCTGAGCGAACCTTGATGTTTGTCCACTATTTGATAGCAGATAGACAATCCCAATCCCGTACCTTTGCCTACAGGCTTGGTAGTAAAAAATGGATCAAATAAACGTTTTTTAACATTCTCCGTCATGCCCGTTCCATTGTCAGCGATTCGCACGCATACACAATTAGAACTTAAAAGTTCAGTGCGAATCCGAATAGTAGGTAAAAATGCAGAACTAGAGGCGTTTTTTTCGAGTATTTTTGGATTTTCTGGGTCAGATAAAACATCAATAGCATTGCTCAAAATATTCATAAATACCTGATTTAATTGTCCCGCCCAGCACTCCACTAATGGCAAATTTCCGTATTCTTTGATGAGTTTAATGCCAGAAAAATCAGCTTTGGGTTTCAGCCGACTCTCCAAAATCATCAAGGTGCTGTCAATGCCTTGGTGAATGTCAACCGACTTCATGTCAGCTTCATCCAAGCGCGAAAAATTCCGCAGAGAAAGCACGATCTGGCTGATCCGTTGAGCACCCATATTCATAGAGTTTAGGATTTTAGGCAAGTCTTCACTGATAAACTCCAAATCAATATCTTTTAGTTTCGCTTGCACTTCGGGCGTTGGGTTGGGATATTGCTGCTGGTATATTTCCACAAGTTCCAGCAAGTCTCTAGTATATGCGCCTGTATGGATCAGGTTGCCAGAGATGAAGTTGACAGGATTGTTAATTTCGTGGGCAACTCCAGCCACCAACTGCCCCAGGCTGGACATTTTTTCAGTTTGGATTAGTTTAAATTGAGCTTCCTGCAAATTTTTTAGTGCTGTTTCTAGTTCAGCGGTGCGCTGTTTTAGTTGAATTGTGCGATCGTACACTTGCTGTTCTACTTTTGCAGTACGTTCTAGAGACATCAACAGGTAAATCGTCAAGCTGCCAGTCATCAATAGCCCGATCGCGCCAATTGCCAGCGAACCCTGATGCGTCCTCATACTTTTGTACCCCTTTCCAGGCAAAACTAGCAGCATCCACTGGCGGTCTGCTACGTTAAATAGGCGAGTGCAAGCACTAGGATTTTGACAGATTTTTCCCCGCAAATTAGTTAACTCTGGCTTTTCGTGTTTTGGGTTATCTATCAACTGCTTAGCTTGTGAGTCGTAGCGCACCAGAAAGCGTTCTTTCTCTATAGCAGAGTTGTCATAGAGGTAAAAATTAATGTTGTCTAAATTTAGTGATTCTAAAGAGGAATCGACCATACTGGTGATCTGAAACAGACCCGCAATAACTCCCATGAGGTTTTGGCGGCCGTTGACCGAGTTATCTGCAGAAGTTGTGCGGCGGGGTACTGGTAGAAATACTTGCAATCCCGGTTGATTGTTGCTGACTAATCTAATCCGCGCGGAAGCCGCTATTTTCCCGGTATTCACCGATTTCTCTAAAGCTGTTTTGCGATCGGGGCTGGAGGCAACATCAAAACCGATCACTTTGTTATCTTCTTCTAATGCTTCTCTGTAAATAATTGGAAAATATTCCGATCGCACTTTTGCTTTGACCTGCTTTTTGTCAGGAGTTCGTTCGTAAATTTGAAATGTCGGAAAATCTTCGGCTCGAATTGTCTGTTCGTAAGCTGTTTTTTGGGCAGCCGGCACGCGGCGAATCCAGTTAACAGAATGTATAGCAGTATTTCGGGCAAGGGCAGGTTGAGCGAATTGCTTAAAATCTTCTCTGGTAACTTCAGTAGATGCCCTGTAGAATGCTTCAAGTGAGTACAGAACTTCTAAATTTTTATTGATGCTTTGCTGCAATGCCACATTCAGGCGATCGGCTTGCTGATGAAATTCCGCTTGGATTCGTTGGTGTTCCGAATGCCACACAACGGCTGCGGCTGCCAATGACAAACTCGTACCGGTGCAAAGAGTCAGGGCTGCTGGAATGTAACGACGGTGCGACTGTAAACTTTCGGTCAGCGAATTAAACCAATTGCTCGCAACATTCATATTTCCACACCTTCTGCCACCGGAGTGCAATTCGTTTAAGGACTTGTGAAATTCCTTGATAGCACGAAGGGCAGCGCACAAACGAGATTGTTTAAAAACTTACGATCGCAGCAATAGGAATTACCGTAAGAAACCCAATTTCTACGAAAATATTGGTGTGGTAACGAGAAAGTTGGGAAGAAAGCGGGTTTTTACGAATAGTGTATCTACGACGGAGGAATTGAAACCAATTGTAACTAAGTGTAACGAACAAACCAATTGTAACTAAGTGTAACGAAGCCAGTTCTAATCTGGGCCCTCCCAACTTCCTCCCCCGGAAGAACCGGGGAACAAGAAAAAGCCTTGATCTGGTGGGGCGGGTACTCAATACCCGCCCCACAAAGCCAACTTAAATGTGGAACAGCTTACAAAACAGTCCCTATTTCCTTCAAATAAACCCGTGTAAACGGTTCATCATCCCCCAGAGTATACTGTTCGATCAACCCTTGGCGGCGAATAGAAATACTATTTCCTTCCCTCATCACAACAGTATCGTCATCAGTGCTTTCTCTGACCAACATCATCTCAGTTTCTCCCGGATTGTCCAGCACCACCATATTGCTCCCCCCATAAAACATTCCCTCAGCTTCCAAAATATTTCCGGGATATTCAGCAATTAACAAATCGAGCTTGGGATTCCGCAGCAAACTTTGGACGTTAAGATTGTAATTGTTATTCAAAACTTTCTCAGAACGGTTGACAAAAAGTCCCCCGCGACAAACAGCACCGATCGTCCAATCGGGATGCTGCAACAGAATGTGGTCGATTGTTTCTTGTAGGTCATGTACCGAAATTCGGTTGAAAGTAATAATCGGAATTCGGGCCGATTTTCCCGAGTGAAAGAAAGTTTCGATAATATGCGAAGGCACATCAACACCTTCGCCGACAGCCGGGTTGAGGTGCATAAAAATTCCCGGCGCGGCATTGATTTCGAGAATCCCAAAATTGCCTGTTTTCCAAGATTTAGCGAGAGTTTCTGTTATTACATCAACCCCCAAACAAGCTAACCGAAAATGTAGGGCGATATCTTGAGCCAAAACAATGTTATCCGGGTGAATATTGCGGGTAGCGTCGATGCTGACGCCGCCGGCGGAAAGATTGGCGACTTTGCGGAGATACACAATGCGATCGCGCTCTAGGACACTATCCAATGACAGCCCTTGTTCTGCCAGATACATTTCCATCGCTTCGTCAGACTGAATTTTGCTCAGAGCCGAAGTGGGCGTATCCAAACGTTGGGGTTTGCGGTTTTCACGGCGGATCAATTCGCGAATTGTTGATTCGCCATCACCTGTTACCCAAGCGGGTCGGCGTTCAGTTGCCGAAACAAATTTGCCGTCAACGCACAACATCCTAAAATCCGATCCTTTGATGCTGTTTTCCACAATTATTCGCACCGGTTCTGTTTCGGGAATTGCCTTAACAGCTCTTTTAAAAGCGGCCTGCAATTCCTCACCATCTCGGACATCTGCTGTTACCCCAATTCCTTTATGACCGACTACTGGTTTGATAGCAACTGGGTAGCCAATGTCTTTAGCAACTGCCAGAGCTCCGCTTTCTGTGGAGACGATATCGCCTTTGGGAACCGGAAATCCTAATGTAGCGAGAAAAGCTTTACAATCGTCTTTGCGCGTGGTAAAATCTGAGTCTAAATGGCTGTCAGAATCAAAAGTAGTTGCAGAGCCGCGCACGAGTTTTTTGCCGTAACCGTATTGCATCAATCCTTCATCCCACAAATAAAATACGGGAATGCCTTTTTGGGATGCCGCTCGCATTAACGAATAAACTGTCGGGCCTCCGTAAACTGACTGCCGGAACATATTTTGCAGCGCGTCTATTTGTGCATCCAAGGGAAAATCTTGATTTTGATTGATGGCTTCAAACCAATCCCAAACAGCGTAAACTACCGATCGGGCGCTGCGGGCGTGAACTGCTTCTATGCTGATTCTGCTAAACTGAGAAAACGGCTGGATTTTCCAGTGTTGGAAGTGCAAACCCATGTCGAGTTTTGCTACTTCTGAGGCGGTACGGCCGAACAGTTGGGCGTGGTTCGAGAAAGTTTCGTGCAGGAGTTGCGGGTAGCGATCGCCAATAATTTCCTGGTAATGTTCGATCGGCAAAGGTTCGCTCGCGCCCGTCAGTGCCAAGTCGAAAACTAAAGCCGCTGTTCCTAAATAAGGGTTAGGCCCCATATAGTGTTTGAAGTTGAAAACATCAAAAATATCGGTTTTTCGAGCATTGACGCGGGCTGTTTCGGTGCTTTTTTCTTGCAGCATTTTATAACCTCCTTTGAGCTAATTTTTTACGGTAACTTTATAGTCGGTGCATGGGATACTACCTGCGGGCATAGATATTCCAGCAGTGAGACAAATACTCCGACCAATTCTGCCTTCAGTATTGCCCGAAAGGGGGAGTGGGAGAGTAGGGGAGATGGGGAGAGGGGGAGAGGCTGAGAGTGGGAAAATATTCCCTCTTCCTTCAAGATCTGACTAAGCATAGATGACTAAGCATAGATGACTAAGCATAGATAACTAAGCACTTATGACTAATGACTACTTCTTTCCCCCCTCCCAAAAAAAAGCTATAACTTTTGAGAGGTACACTCTGTACTTATAATTGTTTATGACAGTGAAAGAAAATTTAAGAGGCAGCAAATTATGAAGATCGCACAAACTGCTCTCAGGGACAAAGTTCACCACTTAGCTGAGGAAGCATTTCACCGGAAGCTAATTTCTGGCTACGGCGATGGTCAAAACAGCAACGAATATCAGATTGTCTGGAACGGCAAACCCAGACACCTACCTTTAGAACGGGCGAGTACCATATTGAGCAATTTGATCGATCGCTCGCACTAACGGGCGATCGGACTAATTGAGGACTCACGCTCATCAATCCGATCTCTACGAGCAATCAGAGGAGGATTAGCGAAGAATCGGACCAGAAACCGGATTGATCGCCCCGCGCGCGTGGGCCCTGTAATTTAAGCTCCTTTCTTGACCCCCCCTATCTCCTGTTAGGGGGGGTAAGTTTGTTTTCTCGATCATCAAGGATGAGCTAAATAGATAGTCCTAGACGCAGAAACCGGTTTTTTTTACCAGTCCCGGACGCAAAAGCTTTCTCAAAAACCGGGGTTTCTCAGTTAAGCTGAGATGTTGCACCATTCTCAATAAGCTTTTTATGAACAGGCAAGATGCCTGTTCCACAAAGAGTGAATTTTCTTGTGGAACAGGCCGGACAGCCTGTTCTTGAGAATGGTGCAAGATGTGAGTTAAGGTTTTCCGTTCACACGCAGAATTTTTGTTCCTATTTCCGGTTTCTTTAGTCTAGTGCCTCCAGGACTGTTTAACAAAAACATCATTACAGCCAGGAGCAAGAGTAAACTCCCATATCACCCTTGCTGTGTCCGTCCTGCAGGGGTAGAAGTGTGAGATGTTTTTGGTATCTAGATATACCTTTTGGCCGTTTTCGGAAAAAAGAAGTTTGTGTTTTAGTGAAATTATTAATAAATTAACAGTGGAGATAATATGGCGAGCAACGAAATTCAGGGGAAGTTGCTAATTATTGGTGGTGCCGAAGACAAAGAGGGGGACTGCAAAATTCTGCGGGAATTCTTGCGCTGCGCCGGAGGCACTAAAGCCCACATTGTTGTCATGACGGCTGCGACAAGCCTGCCGGGAGAAGTAGGAGATAATTACATCCGACTGTTTGAGCGACTCGGCGCTGAAGATGTGCGAGTTGTTGACACCCAGAAACCCGAAGATGCCAACAATCCAGATTATTTAGAAGCGATCGAACAAGCCACTGGCATATTCTTTACCGGCGGAGATCAAGCGCGGATTATTAACTGCTTGAAAGACACAAAACTCGACGCAGCTATGCACAAACGCTACTCTGAAGGGATTATCATTGGGGGCACCAGTGCCGGCGCGGCAATGATGCCAGACGTGATGATTATTGAAGGAGACTCGGAGACAAATCCCCGCGTTGATGTGGTAGCAATGGGGCCGGGAATGGGTTTCCTTCCAGGAGTTGTCATCGACCAGCATTTCGCCCAGCGAGGTCGTCTGGGACGCTTAGTTTCCGCACTCTTGCTGCAACCTGCCGTGTTGGGATTTGGTATTGACGAAAATACAGCTATTTTAGTCCACGGTGACGAGTTGGAAGTCATTGGCGCAGGCGCTGTAACTGTCATCGACTCGTCTGAACAACTCCACGACAATCTGGAGGGACTGTTGAAGGATGAAGCTTTGGCGATTTGCGGGGCCAAGTTGCACATCCTCCCCCACGGATATCGGTTTAACTTAAAAACTCACCAGCCGGTGCTCCATAACGTAGAAACTACAGCAGACAGGGAAAGGGCGATCGCCTAATTTACTTGCCACTGGCAAACATCTTAAAATTATGTAAGGTGGGCACTGCAAACCTTACCCACTCTACCAAGTAGGATGGTTAAAAACCCAGTTGCTCTCTCCACAAGTAATAAAAAGAAGAGGATTTTACCTCTTCTTTTATTGCTGCGGTTTCGGGTTTTTTAAGCACTTTTCTGTTCGCCAAAAATCGACTGCTGCCCTTCTGCGGTCGATATTAAATTCCACCCTTGAGTTCTCAGCTTCTGATATGTTGCCCATCCCTTAGAACCACCTGGTTCCCGGTAGTCGGATACAGCGAACTGCGGAAAAGCTGTATAAGGCCGCCACCCCTGACGGGCATCGGTGCGTAAGTGCAATATCTTTTCTCCATTGCGTCCCAATCTGGGCAACCAACACATTTGTTTTAGCATTTTTAACACTCCAGAGTTTTACAGTAACGGTAATTCGCCAACATCCCACATTAAACTTTTAGAGCCTTAGAGCCACTGCTCGGAATATCTAACGGGTAACAGGGACGAATGAGATTTTCACCAATTACCAATTACTGAGGTAGCAGCAGTCGTTAAAGCTGATTTTTGTTCTACAAAGTTTACCAGTCAAAAACTATAAAACAAGTGATACCAAGACATAAGCAAAAATAATCATTGCTATTCTCGGCTCAAACTTGCCTTAAAGTCGGAGGAAAACCCAGTTGAATAAAGGATTCATGGTTCTGGTTTCCCTTGCCTTACAATTACACGCTCATCCTCGCTGTTTCCGCATAAAATGACATCTTTCTACGGTATTATTCCTATCGGCTAAAAAATGTTTCTTTAGTTACAAATGTTAAATATTGACCACGATTTATCTAGTTATCAAAAGTTAAATTAATTTTCATACAATAC
Organism: Microcoleus sp. T3_D1; assembly: GCF_036700405.1. Lineage (NCBI taxonomy): Bacteria > Bacillati > Cyanobacteriota > Cyanophyceae > Oscillatoriales > Microcoleaceae > Microcoleus > Microcoleus sp. T3_D1. Next base: position 208,103 of record NZ_JAUBOV010000001.1, on the reverse strand, counting down.
TTCGGACAGTTTTTGATAGCCCACCGTAGAATTAGGGTTTCACGGCTCCAAGGCAAGTTCGCTACCAACGGAAAATCTAGGGTTTCAGACTACTAGACCTCTTGCAAAAATCCTTTCATCAATTGATGGGACGGGCCGGAGAGCCCGTCCCACAAGAGTTATTTCTTCTTGTGGGACGGGCCGGAGAGCCCGTCCTAATTATTTTTGCAAGAGGTCTACTAACTAAAAACAGTCCGGACTATTTTTCATAAACAGCGCTTAATAATTTTTAGTTACTTTAACTACATTTTTGATTAAAATCTGGCCTCCGCGTGCGGGAGCATCTCAATGAAAGCAGCCAAGCTAGAAATTGGAGTTAGGAGTCAGGAGCCAGGAGCCAGGAGAAAAGAGTCAGAAGGAAGAAGGAAGGAGCCAGAAGAACTGTTTTTACAAATATGAGATGCTCCCCCGCGTCCTGGTGCGTAGTGTGCACTACTAAATCCTCCGGCTGCCCACTGTACACCTTACAACATAAGAGTTACAGGGTTAACTCTTAACAACGATGGCGACAGATTTGCAAAATTGTAAAAATCAATACTAATCACACTTATAAGTTCTGCAAACAAGCTATTCATAGCCGCTGCAATTGAATTCAAACTCTTTGCTTCCAACAACAAAGCAGCTACACTGCTCGGCTTCTTTTCCTTTCCTTATGGAAAAAATTTCCTTAGAAAAAAATGACAGAGGTTATTTCCGCACTAAAATTCAGGGCGTTGCTTAATCAGGGTATGAAAAAAAATAAGTTGAAAATCCCGAAACTTTGTAGATACTGGTTTCTATGACTTGCATATTTAGCCTTTCATACCATAAATCAGCAACGCCCTGCAATGGTCTTTGTTGAAAAATCAGCCCAATCATGAGTTGTGGGAATACTACAAACACGTGATTCGGCTGCGGCAACATTTGCCGGCACTTTATACCGACAATATTGAATTTATCCACGAAAATCCCGAAGCCAAAGTGCTGGCTTATTACCGCTGGAGCGATGAGGGAACGCGAGCAGTAGTTGTCGCTAATTTTTCGGATACTTATCTATCTAGTTACTGCATTCCTAAGTTTCCGGCTGCGGGAACTTGGCACGAGTGGATGTACAACAAAATAGTAGAAGTTGGCGAAGAAGGGTTTAAGTTTGATTTGCCGGAATGGTCAGCGCAAGTATTTGTTTGAGAGCGGGAGAATTATGTCTCCAGGCAGATGATCGGGGAAGTTGTACAACAGTAAATTGTATTTAGGATGGGCGCACCAAACTCAACAAACCGGGTTTTGCTACCGGGGTGGATGGCTGTAACGATACTTTTTTGTAAAAAAACTCGGTTTCTGCATCCAAGAGTGCGATCGTAATTCCTGGTATTGAGAATAGCAATTACAGGGCGATTTGCCAACCGTGAATTAACACGTCAATTAACACGTCAATTAACACAAACTTTGTCGGAGGACAAACTCTATGGGCTGGCTAAAAAGATTGTTTGGTTTAGAAAAAAAAGACAATCAAGAAACTGTTGACGCTCCTGCTTACCAAGCACCTGTAGCTGAATCTCAAGCTCAAGCTCAACCTGCTGCGAGCGCTCAGACAATCCCGCCGGAACGCATGGGATTGAATGGAGAATACGATCAAAGCGGTTTAGCTAAACGGGTGGCTCAGGCTTTCGATGCCAATCCAGATGTTGCGGATATTGAGACTGTTTATGTGGCTCAACTTGGCACTACGGTGGTTCTCAAAGGTACAGTTCCCAGTCAGGAAATTGTCAACAGGTTGGTGACAATTGCTAAAGGTGTTAAGGGGGCAACTGGGGTGCAAACTAATGAAGTTACTGTCGGCTAACGCGACGGTTATTTCTAACAGTTAGCAGTTAGCAATTAACAGTTAATTTAACTGCTAACTGTTTACTGCTCACAGTCTTTTTTATCTATCATGGTTTTAATAAAAAATATGACAGGGGAAACCTTAGAACCTACTCGGGGGAAATTAGAACGGACTCTTTCGCAGGGAATTCAAGCTTTGTACCGCTCTCAACTCGGACACCCAACGAGTCAGGCGCTCTGCAATCTTTTTGATAACAAATTGATAATTGTTGTCGAAAATGGGCTTACTCAACCCGAAAAACTGCTGGCTCAGAACGGTCAGGAAGATTTGGCTTTGCAGGTGCGAACACAATTAGAATCTGTGCTGGAATTGCCACTGAAAGAATTAATCCAAAACGTTTTGGGCGTGGGAGTCACTGATTTGCTCCGCGATGCGACCTTGGAGACAGGCCGCACTGGAACGATCGCAATTTTGGACTCTGCACCTCAAGTTCGTGATTCTAATTATAATAAATCTAAAACTCAACCAAAAGCAGTGGAGAGTTGAGGTGCTGGCGGATAACTGTTTCTAAATCTTTGATGTTAAAAGGTTTGGAAAGGTATTCCACGCAGCCTGCTTGGAGAATTCGAGCGCGGTCTTCTGGTTTTGCTAGTGCTGTGACAGCAACAATCGGAATATGTCGGATCGCGGGGTTTTGTTGGGCGCGCTTTACTACTTCCATACCGTCTATATCCGGCAGGCAAATGTCGAGTACGATTAGGTCGGGTTGTCGATCGACTGCTGCTGAAAGAGCTGTGTACCCGTCCACTGCTCCCACGCACTCGCAGCCGAATAAATCGAGTATTTGTGTCAGCAGCTCTAAGTTGTCAGGATTGTCGTCTACAGCCAACACTAAAGGACGCTTGTCAACCGGGGGTTGACCGCTAGTAAAAGACGAGGATTCCAATTTATTGTTCCAATGAGGGTAGTTCATAAATGCCGATCGACACGATCAAAAAATTTGTTACCGAGGCATTCTTTAAGTGGCGCTGGGGCACTTGAAACAGATTGGCTCGTATTTGTAGCTCTCCGATGACCAGTTTTGGGTCTAAGCCGATACAATATCGGTACAAGCGGGGGCAAAACGACCGCAGTTGGTTAACCCCAGAGCATCTGCTTAATTCTACCTCTCCCAGCGTCAATTACCAAGGCTGAGACCCTCTTGGTGCGTCAGCCTTGGTAAAAATACGCACTAAATACGGAAAATATTACCAATCAAGCATCCTCGCTTAATAGCATTGAATAGTGGCGACAGCTTTTTAGGATATTAACCACATTAGAGATGGGTTCCCATACAAGGATCTACCTAAAGGAAGATTCTAACCGATACTTAATTTTAATAACTTCCACCTGCTGAGAGATACTTGATTACTCTACTTTATACTTCAATGTTTGAAAGTAGTAATCATCACAATTTAAGCCAGTAAAAAAAATCAGTTTTTACATGAGCTTTACCGGATATTAACCTAGGAGGTTTTAATGACAATTCCAATCAGAGACGACCTGACTTACATTTTGCTCAAAAAGATTGGCAGCGGAAACGGCAGGGGAGAGTCGGAAATTAGGAACGCAGCGGAAGAATATGTCGGTCACCCGGTGGCGGAAGCGGAATTGCTCGGTCATTTGGACTACCTCAACCAAAGGGAATTTATCAAAGCTAAGTTTAGTGGCGAGCCTTATGGAGGAACTGAGTTAGTGCCGCCTTTAGTGGCATTTCAAGAAGCTGAGTTAACAGAAAAAGGCCACAAACTGTTACACAAAATGGAGACGAATCCTCCGGTCTCGCTCCACCACGAAGGCTCGGCAGTTCCTATCGCTTCAAAGGATATGCCGTTTTTGGAAAAAGTGATGGTAAACGGTCACTTGGAGGATATTTTTGATGCCCGCGACATTACCGAAGTAGTGTACCGGGTCATGCGCGATGTGATGACAAAAGAAGCAATTGAGCACGTGGAATCTGAATTGCACACAGAAGTTTTGCCTACGGATGACAAAACCCTGCAACAAGAAATAGCAGACCTCTGGAAAGATACCAATCCGCTGGTGGGATTGCTCAGCCGGATACGTCAGCCTTTGACCGGCCCGCCTGCACCTTTGGGGATCGATGGCAATTTGTTTGCACGGAGGGTGGAACTAGAAGGCGCACTTCCTTCAGGAGTAAAACCGGAAACTGCGATCGCCGCTGTATTTTCGGCAACGAAGGATGAGCTGTCCGAGGAGCGAATTCAGGAAATAGCTGGCTTTTTGCCGGACAGAATTCGGGAAATTTGGGCGTCGGCTTAACGAGACATTTTAAGGTATAAATACTTGCCAGCCGGCTTGAGCAACCAGTATTCTCCCTCCAGAGGGCAGAATACGGGTTGGTCAAGCAGGTTTCTCTATAGCTTTTGTGTTGTAGCTGTGCAATTGCTTTGTATTGAGGACTCAAGTCCGATCGAACTCGATCGGACTTGAGTCCTCACTACTTGTCAGATCGCTCTTTCCTTGCTTTGTAAGTGCTGTGAAAAACCCGGTTCATCACCGAAATTGGTCGGAAAACCCGAAATATCCCCAGAAACCGAGTTTCTCGGTCTTGGGTTGGGTCAAGCCCCTAGACGGGGCGAAAGTGTTGTAATGTATAATACAGGGCAAGTTAAGACTGTGGCTCGCAAAAATGCTGTCAACAGCCCGGGAGCTCAAAAGCGATGACCCGCACCAAAGTTAGACAAATGTCACGATCGACTTTAGAACAAGAGATTTTACTCAATCGAATTACCAATCGCATCCGTAACTCTTTAGAACTCCAAGAGATTTTGACCACCACTGCGCGAGAAATCCGCAGCTTTTTAGAAAGCGATCGAGTAAAAGTTTATCGCTTTGAGGCAGACGGTAGCGGTGAGGTGATTGCTGAGTCCATCAACAGCGACAAGTTGCCATCTATGCTGGGTTTGCGCTTTCCACCAGGCGACATTCCCCAGAGTGCTCGGGAAATGTTTCTCAAAGCGCGGCAGCGAGTGATTGTAGATGTGGAATTGCAGCATCAAACAATTAATCGGTTAGATTGTCCCGAAACCGGCAAAACTTTAGCAGTTGAAGATATTAGCTATCGTCCTGTAGACCCCTGTCACGCTGAATATCTGAAGGCTATGGGGGCACGTTCTTCTCTGACGGTGCCGATTTTGCATCAAAATCACCTTTGGGGACTGTTGGTGTCTCATCACAGCCAACCGAAACGGTTTAGCGATCGAGAATTGAAAATGGTGCAGTTGCTTGTGGATCAACTTTCAATTGCGATCGCCCAATCTTTTCTGCTGAGTCAAGCTAGACAGCAAGCGCGCGACGAAGCCGTTATCAACCAAATTACCAGTTTGCTGCATTCTCCTCTGGAACTAAACGAAATTCGCAAAGCAGTTCTCGAACAAACTGTCAAGCATTTACGCGGTTCAGGAGGGCGACTCTACATTGCAGCCGAGTTTGGCGATCGGCCGGCTTTGCTTTATACCTGTGGCCAGCAGCCTGCAGACATCGACCTTGAACTCAGCCCGTTTTGGCAGCAGATTATGGGGAGGGCCAACCAAGACGATCGAGCACAAACTGCTAATCATACAAGCCAATTAGGTATTTTTGAAAATCTCTATTCCCAGCATTACAGCTCAATTGACAGCAATATTTCCAGTTATATCGTACCGCACTTGTACGCAATTTCCGATATTTCTAAAGAACCTCAACTCAAATCTGTATCTGCCAATTTAGTCGCAGCTTCCATTCGATCGTTTTTGGCCGTACCGCTGCAATACCGCCAACAGTGCATCGGCTGTCTCACCGTTTTTCGCAGCCCTATACAAACCGAAATTTTGTGGGCGGGCCGTTGCAGTTCGGACGCCCGGAACGATCGTCCCCGACAGTCCTTTGCAGCTTGGAAAGAAATCAAAACAGGCGAAGCTCAAAAGTGGACCAGCGAGGAACAGAAGCTAGCACAATCTTTAGGAACTCACCTGTACATGGCTGTAATGCAGAGGCGTGTAGAGGCGATGATCCGACATCAAGCTTCTCACGATCCATTAACGGGTTTACCTAATAGATTACTGTTTAATGAAAGGCTGTCTTTAGCTTTAGCTAGCGCTCACCAAAATGGAGAAATGCTGGCAGTAATCTTTCTAGATTTAGATAGATTTAAAAATGTTAACGATACTCTCGGTCACCCAGTGGGCGATTTGTTGCTGCAAAGTGTATCTCGGCGTTTGACTAACTGTTTGCGCGTCGGGGATTCGATGGCTCGTTGGGGCGGAGATGAATTTACTGTGCTGCTGTACAATATCACCACCCCAGAGGAAGCAACTAAGATTTGCCAGCTAATTATCCAGAGTTTAAGCACTCCTTTTGATTTTGAGGGTTTGGAACTTTATATTAAGGCTAGCTTGGGAATTGCTTTGGCTCCTTACGACGGAGAAGATGCAGAAACTTTGCTGAAAAATGCTGATGCTGCGATGTACAAAGCTAAACAGAAAGGTCGCAATAATTATCAGTTTTACACGCAGGCGATCGGCAGTAAAGTCTCCGAGGATCTGAACTTAGAAAATCATCTTTACAAAGCTCTAAACAAATCTGAGTTTGTCCTGTACTATCAACCGCAAATAAATTTAAATACTGGCAAAATAGTGGGCATGGAAGCTCTGATTCGCTGGGAGCATCCCGAACGCGGTTTGATTCCTCCCGATCGATTTATTCCCTTAGCTGAGGAAACAGGATTAATCTGCCAAATTGACGAATGGGTGATGCGGACTGCTTGCTTGCAAAATCGAGCGTGGCAGTTACTGGGATTGCCGCCGATGCGGATAGCGGTGAATTTATCAGCCCGCCAGTTTCTGCAACCTCACACGGTACAAATCATCGCTGAAATTTTATCAGAAACCAAGTTAAATCCCGAGTATTTAGAAATAGAAATTACCGAGAGCATTGCCATGACAGATGTGAGCTTTACGGTGTCGGTATTGCAGCAGTTGCAGGACATGGGAATTCACATTTCTCTGGACGATTTTGGCACCGGTTATTCTTCGCTGTGGTCTCTGAAAAACTTTCCGCTCAATAATTTAAAAATAGACAAATCCTTCGTGGCAGATTTGGTGACGGGCAGCAACGGTGCTACTATTGTGAAACTGGCGATCGCCTTGGGACAGGGGCTGAATTTACAGGTGATTGCTGAGGGAGTGGAAACAGCAGAACAGTTAGCGTTTTTGCACTCGCATAAGTGCGATATGGGTCAGGGTTACTTCTTTAGCAAACCAATACCGGCGGCGGCGGCAACGCAATTGTGCCTAGAAAATCAATCGGGGAACAAACAAAAGCTTCTCTTTTGAGCGATATCTGTAGGAACAAAGGCTTTCGCCGTTTCCGGCGCGGGGAGTAAGACACGGCGCCATGCCCATAGGTGTCAACTTAGCGTTAAACCCGCACTCCGGCAGTCCGGCAGGGGTTGAAACCCCTGCCTCAAAGCTGAAGTCCTCGCTATGAGGACTGAAAAACTCATTAGTCCTCATAGCGAGGACTTCAGCTATTAGACAGGGACTTCAGTCCCTGGCGGACTGCCGGGTGGGAGGACTGGCGGACTGATAGCTTAAGTTGACACGACGAAAGGCAGTGCCGTTTTCCTACATAATGATTATTTTGGGGTAGGGAAACGGCGAAAGTCTTTGTCCTCCGTTGCCTTACTGCCAAACAAACACTTTCGCTTCGTATTCCGGCAAGTCAATCATAATATTGTCATCGCCCGATTCAATATCATAATTCCCCGTCCATTCGTGCCAAGTTCCGTTTGCCGGGAAGTGGGGAACGCTGTAACCAGCTAAATAATTTTCCGAGAAATTCGCCACTACAACAACTCTCGAACCTTCATCGTTCCAGCGAGTGTAAGCAAAAACTTTCGAGTCTGGGTCTTCGTGGAAAAAGTCGATGTTTTCTGTGTAAAGTGCTTGGTTATTTTTACGCAGGTGAATCAAGCCTTTGTAGTATTCCCACAAACCTTTATTGAGGTCATTTCCTAGCAGCGTCCAGTCTATTTTAGCTTGCTCAATTGTTTTGCCTTTATATTCGCCAAATTCTTCGCCCATCCAAATCAGCGGCACGCCAACTGCTGTCATTAACAGCACGGTTCCCAACTTCGCCCGCTTGAATGCTGCTTCATCCAAAATTCCGCGCGATCCCAATTCGGCAAAAACGCGATCGTGATCGTGATTACTCAAATAATTGACTACATTCGTCGCACCCAAGTAACCTTGCCGCTTGCAGTCGATTACCTCTTTGAGACGTTCTAAATCAAAATTGTCCCCGCAGAGTTGTGGAATTATGGAGTGATAGAAACTGTCGTGCCAGCAGCCGTCCATCGGCCCGTCTAGATTGGTGATGCTGGGATCGTCGGGAATGTATTCCGCAACGGTGTAAAACGGTTTGGGGCCGGCGACATTTTTGGCTTCTTGAACTACCCAGTGCATAAAATCGTAGTTAGCAATTTGTCGCGCCGCGTCGAAACGAATGCCGTCGAGATGATATTCTTGAATCCAGAAGCGGACTGTATCGCCAGCAAATCTGCGCGCCGGGAAAGTTCCTAAGTTTTCGTCGTAGAATTCGTAGTTAAATTCCGGGCCCCAATTGTTGTCTGGATCGCGGGGTTCGTGGTGGTACCAATAATCGTGATCGATTTGAGTGAGGGGGCTCGACGCTTCCGAGTGGTTGTAAATCCCGTCGATGATGACGCGAATGCCGCGCCCGTGACACTCGTCTATCAGGTTTTTGAGTTCTTCTGTGGTTCCGTAGCTGGACTCGGCAGCGAAGAAGTAGCGGGGGTTGTAGCCCCAACTGTAGTCGCCTGGGTATTCTTTGAGGGGCATGAGTTCGATCGCGTTGATGCCGAGTTCGACTAGGTAATCGAGTTTTTCGACGACGTGCTTGTACTTGCCGCGGGCGAGGGGGTCGGCTTCGCCGCCGGAAAAGTCGGCAACGTGCATTTCATAAATCACTAATTCCCGATCGGCCGGCAGCGGTTTGTCGTCGTGTTTCCACACGTAGGTATCGACAATGCGATCGCCATCTTTGATCCGAACAAGGCCGTTTTGACTTGGATCGTCGATGTCAGTCGCGTAGGGATCGACCACATCTACCCACTGATCGGGTTCCACAAACCAGCTTTTCGACTGAACGCGGAATTTGTATTGATAAACGCCATCCTCCAACTCAACTCGCGTGCGGAAATAACCATCTTCGTCCTTTTCCATCGGAATATCTTCCCAATTAGAAAAAGAGCCAATCAAGGCAGCTCCTTTGTTGTAGGGAGCAAATAACTTGAATTCAATTGGGGCGGCCATAATACCTCTTTCTAAAATATTTCAGTAGCAGTAGATACTTTTAATTTCGCAAATTTAAGCGAACTCAGCATCACTCTACGGATATAATTTCTTTAAGGCTTAACTATTCCTAAAAGTCTCGTAATCTGGTCTCTGTCTCTGCCTTTTATCAAGTGAAATCGCGCAATATCGGCAGTGCGAGCGAAATTTATCTAACTGGGGATCGCTCAACAATAAGTATTAGTAATAAGATAGTTTTTTAGCATCTATCTTAAGGTAGATTTACTTTTTTTAAAATTTAAAATATATATGTACTGGGATAGATGCGGCTTTAAAATTTCCCCTTTTATTAACAACGAACAATTAGTCACTCGCCGTGCACTGCACAGCCTAAATCAGTTGCTGTAAGGTGCGCCCAGCGCACCCTACTTTTAACTTGATTATGCGTGATGATAAGGCTTCATCCAACCAAGCCAGAACGCAGGGCGAGAACGGCTGCCTGAGTGCGGTCATCAGCGCACAACTTGTTCAAAATATTGCGGACGTGAGTCTTGACTGTACCGACAGTAATGTAAAGCTTTTCGGCGATTGCAGCATTGCTGTAACCCTGTACGATCAGTTCCAAAACCTCTAATTCCCGCTCGGTTAAAGGGTAAGTCTCAATGATGTGACTAAACTCCGGTTCGGCCGCCTTAATTGTGACTCTTTTGCCCTCAGCCTTCGGTTCTTCCGGCGCGGGTTCCTGAGTGCGAGCTTGTTTCAGGACGATACGGGCGATCGCCGGATCGATCCAAGAGTTACCTTCGTGAGTGACTTTTACTACATCTAATAACTGATCGAAGCTAATATCTTTCATGCAGTAAGAATCAGCTCCGGCGGCAAAAGCTGCCAGAACTTCTTCTTCATTGTCCTGAAAAGTCAGAATCAAAATTTTGGTATCAGGATCGGACTCCGCTACCGATTTTTTGAACTTTTGTGTAAGTTCAATGCCATCAAAATCCGGCAAGCCAATGTCTACAATTGCCACGTCAGGTTTTGAAGACTGAAGCAGTTTCAAGCCCTCTGTAGCGTTAGCTGCATCGCCGACAACTTCTATGGTGTCACGCTGTTGTAAAGCTGTGCGGATGCCGACTCTTGTCAGGTCATGGTCTTCTACCAAAGCAACGCGAATTTTACTCATCTTTCTTCCAATAGCCCGCTAAACTTTTAAAATATCGTCAACTGACTCAGCTAAACTGAGTAAATTTGAGAATGTGTCCTGATTTAGGGTTTTACAGGTCGCACATCATTTTTAAGCATACTCATGCAGCCGCCAAGAATGCAAGTTAATTTTTAAGTTATTTTGCGGCGATGCCTGCACGAGCCTTCCTCGGGACAGGTAAGCTCTCAATGTTTCAACAGTTTAACTGAATTATCTCATTGTCCGCCCGTTGATAGAGGTAAAGATACCACTACCCAGATAAATTTAAAGTATAAAAAATTTTGATGCACTTGGATCGTCAAAATCAATAAAGCTAGCAGCACGAGTCTTTAGCCGATGTTAGGGCTGTAGTCCAATGCTTATTTATATAACCTGTTATGACTCAGTATCACGGCAATAAGTCTTTTGAGTCGGAGTTTTCCGACTCTGAAATCTTACACAAAGTATCTGAAATAACATCCCCCCAACCGCAAGTTGGCGACGGTCAAACTCAGGACGATCGCCTGTGGTCGGCAATTCCTCAGATAGTGTGGAAAACAAATGCCGACGGCTGGGCGACTTATTTCAGTCAGCGCTGGGAGGAGTACACGGGGCTACCAGCAGCAGCAGCTTTGGGTTTCGGCTATCTGGCGCGCGTCCACCCAGAAGACCGCCCTCGTCTATTGGCGAGATCGCACACTTCTAAGTTCCCGCCGCCAAGTTACGAAATTCTATTTCGTCTGCAGACGCGAGAGGGCACTTACCGCTGGAACGTGGCGAGAGGATGGCCCGCTAACCCCGACAGTCAGGAAGTTTTGGAGTGGGTGGGAACCTACATAGATATGGAGCCGATCGAACAAACTCAAGCCGAGCCCCAAGCAGAACTAGAGTTGTGCCACCATCAAGCGCGCTCGGAAGCTAACTTCAACGCTGAAAAAAGGTGCGAATCCCGGACGGTAATAGAGCCGGGGCGGGAGTTACAGGTGATAGAGCAGTTTACAAATATATTGAGCCAGCGCGCGGGTAATTGGGGTGAATTGGTGCAAGCCATCGCGGACGCGACTGTAGAGGCGATCGCAGGAGCGGAATTTTGCCTAGTTGCTCTCCTGGAGTCCGATTGCACCGGCCTCAAACTCAGCGCTGTCGGGGGCACGGAAAACTTTGGTGGGGGCAAAACCCCGCACGTGCAAAACAAGCTGCTGTGGAAAGCATTTGCGACGGGAGAGTCTGTAGTCTGCCGGTCGGAGTCTAGCGACGGCTTGCTGCCGGCGGCGGCTTGTGCAGCGGCGATCGAGTCGGGGCCAAGCGGGCGTTTGGGTGTGTTGGCCATCGGCAACGGGAAAGACAGCATGGCGATGGACGGGCATACTCAGCAAGTGCTGGCGGTGATGGGAAGACAAGCTGCGATCGCGATTAACAACGCACTGGCGATCGAAAAATTAAAAAAGCAGGAACAGCTTTTAGACTTGCAAAACGAGCTGCTAATTCGCCAGCAGGAAGAACTGGAAAATCAGGGGCGACGCCTTCAACAGCAAAAATTGGAACTGCTAGAAGCAGCCAAGTTAAAATCGCAATTTTTGGGCATCATGTCCCACGAATTGCGAACTCCAATGAATTCGATTATCGGCTTTTCCCAATTGCTGCTGCGCCAGCACAAACAACTGCTGACCGCCCAGCAAACAGAAATGGTGGGACGCATTTTACATAACGGCAAAAATCTGCTACTGCTGATTAACGATATCCTCGACCTCTCCAAAATCGAGAGTGGTCGCACAGAATTAAAAATTGAAAAATTTGATTTAGCGCATTTAGTAATGGATGTCGCCCTGGAATTCGGAAATCAAGCCACCGATAAGAATGTGGCATTGTCCGTCAGCGTGTGCTTGCAGGATCAGTTGATAGTTAATGACAAGTTGCGCCTGCGGCAAATTTTGGCCAATCTCGTTTCCAACGCGGTTAAATTTACGCATGAGGGCAGCATCTACATTGAGGTGCGGGAATTAAATCGCGATCGGCTAATTATCACCGTTCGGGATACAGGAATCGGCATCTGTGAAAAGGCTCTTCCCCACATTTTCGACAAGTTCCACCAAGGCGACCAAACCACAACTCGCCAATATCCAGGCACCGGTTTAGGACTAGCTATTTGTGCTTCTTTAGTCAAGATTATCGGGGGCACAATTACGGTAGAAAGTCAACCCCAAAAAGGTTCGATATTTCGGATGGAATTCCCGCGAAAAATTTACCCGAAAAAACTCATTTGCTGACTGAAAACCTTTTTTATACCTGTTATGAAAAATAGGGCTACATATAGATTATACGGGAGCATCTGTATTGAAACACCCACACATAAGTCCGGCGCGGGGTGCTTCGACTTTTAATAATTGGTATAAGATTGATGATTAGAGTTCTTGCAAAAGTAAAATTCACCCCCCGCAAGTCCCCCCCTTATTAAAGAGGGAAACAAGAATAATCCTGCTTCCTCTCCTCCCCTTGTATCAGGGGAGTGTTCCCGATAGGGCGTGGGGTGGGCGTCCCGCCCGCCCTTTCTGGACGGGCGGGACGCCCATCCCACAAACCATCAAAATTGTAAGTTATTTAATTCTCATTCCATAGAAAGACTTTCGTTTCTCTCTAATACACGAAAGAATAAATAAGACTAAGAGCAAAAAAAGGTTGTACCTACTAATTATAGCGGTAGGGTGCGCCGAGGCGCACCCTACATATAGAGGCTTTGGGTAATTCCTTTATTCTTGAGTCTCTCTCTGCTAGGAGGAGAGTTTGTGTAGGATAGGTTGCAACAGCAGACTCTTATCTAAAGACTAGAAGTTTTCCCTACTTCGGCCTGAGTAGCAATTGGTTTAACATCGGTGTAGCCCATATTATTAGCTACGTCGCGCAGCACCGAAATTTGCTGTTCAAACTCAAGACCTTCAAATTGACCCAACACGCCATTGACAGCCTCAGTTGCCTCATATCCTTCGGGGATATCGACAATTGTTTCCCCCATACCAATAGCCCAAGCATACCAAACCACCAACTGATTGTTAGCAGTTAAAGCTCCGTAAGCGTGAGAATACGGCGTGTCGTCGCGGTTAACAATACCTCGCATTATATTCAGTTGTTGGTCATGGGAAAGCTTGTAAAAATCATCGAGCAGCATGGGAGCTAATTGTGGGTCAGCAGCGGCGGGAGCGGCTGGTGTAACTGAATCTCCCATTTTTTCATAAACAAAGTAGAGCAGCGCCAGCTTTTCATCTGTACCCAACCCGTTGATTGCCTGAACTATGTTTTGAGTGTCGTTGGAGAGAGAGTGAGGATTGGTCGCGGCGGGTGAGTTCATAAATAAAATTCCTTAAAAATGCTTCCAGAATATATAAGTATCAACATTTGTAAGTGCAAGTCACCATCCCCGAGAGGTAATACGATTTTAGATTTTAGATTTTAGATTTTAGATTAAACAATGAGGAATGGCTGAGTATGTATGGGTTTGGAGGTTGCCTCAAGCTGCATTATTTTAAGAAACTCGTGTAATGTTAAGACACCACCCTAGGATAAATCATCCTTAAGATAGAAGCCAACGATACATCTGCGGGTAGATGAAAAAGCCGGGGATATAAGTAATAATTGATACAGTGAATTGTTAAATAAAACTAGCAAGGAGTCGGCTATGTCTGAAATCAATACAGAACCAAATAACATTGAGAACTTTGACGCTCAGCAGATCGCTGAAAGCGCGGAAGCTGGAGAACAAAAGTTGCCGACCGTTGATGTATCAGCAGACTACGAAGCTTCAAAAGAATTCAGCGTTAGTGACATCGATCGCACGGGTGCCGGCGCCGAAGCTGCCGCCGCTGCAACTGCACCTAAATTTGATATTCCCGCTCCTACAGAGATCCCACTGCCTGCCGATTCAAGCGGCAATCCCGATGCTTTTCGTTCGATGGCTCAGGACATTACGCCTGCAGGTACACCGGGCGAAGTTACCGACGATTTGATGCAGAAAGCGATCGAGCTTGGTACTCCCGGCAGTTAATTTAGAAATTCTCAATCTCGATGCAAGACCTCTGTATTGTAGGGTGCTTATGGCGCGCCTTACCCCTCTAATTCGCGCGTCAAACCACTTTTTTGATAAGTCCTGAATTCTCAATTGAGTGCACGATAAGCTGCAATACAGTAGGGACACAACATTGTTGTGTCCTTAAAAGCTGCAATACGGTAGGGACACAACCTTGTTGTGTCCTTAAAGCGTTAATTTTAACTCTCCCTAATCGCTTAAATTTAAGTCGATCGCCCGACAGATTTTACCGACAGTGCGATCGCTCATAATTTCAATTACCAAATCCACCCGATCGCCCTCCACCATCGACTTAATAAATAACTCGGGATGCAGCGCTTTCCAGAAATATTCAACAAACCGATTAATTTCGGCTTCTGACATTCCCGACTTTCCCGCCGCCATCATTTCCCGTTCCGCCTGATTGCGCCACACTTGAGAAATGCGATAATCTTGGGGATACAAAACCATCAACCGATCTAATCGGTTCCACAGCGGCAGATAGTCGTGCAGCTTCGCATTCATATCGCGCGCAAACTGACAGTCGCCCTCTGTGGAAATCGGAAACGGTGCAGCCGCCAAAAACTCGTTCAATTTGGCATCAACCACCGGATTCACACCGACAAACCAACCTTCAAAAAGTACAATATCCGCACCGGAAATAATTTCGGGTTGACTTCTATCTCCTGCACCTCCATAGGCAGATTTGTCAAATCTGGGAATTTCTATATTTTTAATTATATCCGGTTTGATGGCATCAGATTTGGGATTGTCAACGGCTGCTAAATCGCGAGTTTGAGAACCGCGCAACTTGTCTAAAACTGCGATTCCCAAGTCAATATCGTGAGTGCCGGGGGGGCCGCGCCAAATTAAACGCGGGTCTGCTTTTTGGAGTTGTTGGCGATCGGCATAAGTCTTATAAATATCGTCTAAAGAAAGGCTGACAGTAGAATATCCCAATTTTCCCAGAATCAGCCTCAAAACGTGGCATAAAGTAGTTTTTCCCGTTCCTTGCCCTCCTAAAATTCCTTGAATTAGAGGACGCTTTAAACTTTGTTTTGCAGTCGATAATTGCATTGCCAGCGGCAGCCAAAGATTCCACAAAGTTTCGAGTAAAACAGTTGACTTTAGGGGGAAAGTATGCAGGTCGTCAAGAATAGAAAAGAATAAATCGGTTTTGCAGCGGACAACATCGGCTGCATTATCGGGAGTAATGCCAAAAGCGCGCGTTAGCGAAGCCCTCGAAGAGGATCGCAAATCATCGGCAAGTTCCCAAAAAGCCAGGTGCTCGAAGTCGGGAGCGAGCGGGCGATTGCCGGCTTGCCACCGATGTAAAATTTCAACAGGGGTTACAGTCGATCGATCCATATCCTAAAAAATCTCGCTAGCGGGGGCTAGTTTTGTATAAATACTATCTACAACCGACAAATATTTCCCCTCTTTTTAAGAGCCAAGTTTGAAAGCCTCCACAAATAAATTGTAAGTCACGCCAATTTTCAGAGCATAGAGCATATCCACCCAAAAAGAACGGGCTACAGGCCGCGGGCCACCGTAAACCAGCCAGCTAACGAACTCCGTCAACAACACCAACAGCCCGGCCGCGATAATATCCCAATCCGCAGATTGTCCGGCGATCGTCGAAATAGCAGTTCCCAAAAAAGTGCCGAACAGCAGACTAATTAGCAGGAGCGAAATCCGCCGCCAAGGATTGCTCAGCCAGCCTCGGAAGCGATCGCCCAGAACATCAATCAATCTGTTAATTCGGGTATTCTGCATAAAAGTTATACAATTTGAGATTTGAGATTTGAGATGGGGAATGACTGATGACTATGGGGGTTTGGGGTACGGGCCTATAGTTGCATTCTTTTTTTAAACTGGTATTAAAAGTTATACCGATGAGTCAAAAAATGCCGCTCCCGACCAACTCCAAATCCTTACCGGGGTCAGTATGTCGCCCTCTAAAATCTCAAATTTAACATCTAAGATGGTATTGAGCGATCGGCGACTTATCGCCGAGAACGGTCAGTAAATTTAAGTGTAACTGTATCTTGTGGCACAGCAGCCCCTGGTTTTACATTAAAAATAGTTAAGACTCATTGCGGGTGCAGTCTATCCTTTAAGCCTAAAATTTATGAATCTTAAAATTTACCAGATCGTAATTGGAGTGTCGATCGTCCTAATTACAGGAATGTTTCTAGGACGTTTTGAAATCACTATCTCCAACGGTTCCAATCAGTCGAGCGATTGGCCCTCACAAGCCACCGCACTCCCCCCAATACCCCCCGTTTCCCCAGTCGCGACAGCTTCTGCAGACACCGCCAGCGAGCCCAAACCCGACTCAACACCAACCCCCCCAGATCCAGAGGAGGAATTGCTTTCCTCAATCCCTGCAAATACTAAAGCCGCCGGCAGTCTGCGCGTCAGCAACCGCAGCGAACACCCAGTGCGAGTGGCCCTGCTGTCGAAACGGCAAGCCGAGAAATCCTATGGAAAACCCGCGCACTGGGACTTTGCGCCGGGGGAAGGTGGCGGCAAGGGACTGATGCTATCACTGCCGGAGGGCAAGTTAAAAGTCCAACAGGGAGACATTTTGGTGGTTTTTGCTCAGGATGGTTCTCGCCGCTACTGGGGGCCTTACGTCGCCGGGGAGACACCCTCGCCCGCTTGGAACAGCACAGCCGGAGAATGGCAATTAATTTTGCAGCCGTGAACGCTTAGCTGCAGATGCCGAGATTTTGGTCGAGAAAGCCGGTCGATCCGGTCTTGTTGAGAATGGTGCGGCTATGTGAGGTTAAACTCACATAGTGGCACCATTCTCAAGAACAGGCAAGATGCCTGTTCCACAAAGAGTGAATTTTTTTGTGGGGAGTAGGGGTTGGGCAGGAGAGCCCGCCCATGAAAGTCTTGTGGAGAATGGTGCAACATCTCTGTTTAACTGATATCTTGCACCATTCTCAGCAACAGGCAAGATGCCTGTTCCACAAAGAGTGAATTTTATTGTGGAACAGGCATCTTGCCTGTTCATAAAAGCCTTGTTGAGAATGGTGTAACATCTGAGTTTAACCGGATTCGATCGACTTGGGAGTTTCGAGAATGCGAATCTTTCGGTAGACTCTCTATGCGAGCTAAAATTTAAAATCTAAAATCGCAGGAAGTTTGCGTGAAGGAAGTTATTAAAAATTTGTCAGAGTTTAGGAAGCGCCCGTTAGCGAAATCCTCGAAGAGGATCGCACCAAAGCTGCTATCGCTGTTGTGGCTGTGCGCGATCGCCTGGGTAGGTTTCTTGTGGAATCTCGGCAACATCGGTTTAGTTGACGAAACCGAACCGTTGTTTGCCGAAGCCGCCCGTCAAATGACGCTGACAGGAGATTGGATCACTCCTTATTTCAACGGCGAAACCAGGTTTGACAAGCCACCGTTGATTTACTGGCTGATGGCGGTGGCTTACCGCACGCTGGGTGTTAACGAATGGGCCGTGCGTCTTCCCTCGGCCTTGTGTGCGATCGGTCTGACTTGCCTCGGATTTTATACCCTATCGAAGGAAGGAGGAAGAAGGAAGGAGGAAGAAGGAAGAAGGAAGGAAGAAGGGCACGACACGGATACGGACACGGATACACGGATGAATGTAACTATGTTTCCTCCCTCACTCTCCCACTCTCCCACTCCCCCACTCTCCCCCTCTCCCCGTCTTCCCCTCTTTCTTTCTACTCCTTGGATTGGTGCTGCCCTAATAGCTTTAAATCCCCAAACTATTGCCTGGGGACGGACTGGCGTTTCAGATATGCTATTAGTTAGTTGTATGTGTTCGGCACTATTCGCATTTTTTCTCGGTTACACTCTAGAAGAACAGAGAGAAAAAGCCGAATTTTCCACCGTTTCCGCTTCCCGATTTCCCAATAAGTGGTATCTGACTTTTTACGTACTAATTGCCTTAGCAATTCTGGCTAAGGGGCCTGTGGGAATTGTCTTGCCAGCGCTGATTGTTGGCTGCTTCGGGCTTTATTTGGGAAATTTTTGGCAACTTTGGCGCGAAATGCGTCCGGTGTCTGGAATCTTGATTATTCTGGCGATCGCCTTGCCTTGGTACATTTTGGTTATTTTAGCCAACGGTCAAACTTATATTGACAGCTTTTTTGGCTATCACAATTTCCAGCGTTTTACTGGAGTAGTCAATAAGCACTCGGCGCCTTGGTATTTTTACTTTTTTGTAGTGCTAGTTGGTTTTGCACCTTGGTCGATTTATTTGCCGGTGGCGATCGCCCGTACCCGTTTTTGGCAGCGCAGTTACTGGCGTCGTCAACCGCGATCGGCTCAGTTGAGTTTATTTGCCCTATTTTGGTTCGTCTGCATCTTTGGCTTTTTTACGATCGCCGTGACAAAATTGCCCAGTTATGTATTGCCTTTAATCCCCGCCGCTGCGATTTTGGTAACGCTGCTGTGGAGCGATATTATTGCAGGCAACGAACCAGAAAATAGCCGGGGAAAGTTAGTAAAAAAACCTAATTCTTTACCGCGAGGGCTGTTAGTTACATACATTTTCAATGTCATATTTTTACTGATTATAGCCGGAGCAACTTTCTACTGCTACAACTGGCTCGGAGACGACCCGGCTATGCCCAATTTTCCCCAAGCAATTCAGCAGTCGGGATTGCTGATTGTCGGCGGTACGATTTGGATAACTGCGGCGGTGGCGATCGCACTTTTACTCTGGAAGCGGCAACAGCGCTGGATTTTGGTTGCTAACTTCATCGGGTTAGTAGCATTTATCATATTTGGTCTTACTCCCGCCTACAATTTGGTCGATATCCACCGCCAGTTACCTCTGAGACAGTTAGCACAGGTGGCGGTTCAACAAAAACTGCCCGGAGAAGAGTTTATTATGGTTGGTTTCTGGAAACCCAGTCTGGTTTTTTATACCCAAGAGCCTGTGACTTACTACCGAGCTGTCAGAAGGGCGATCGACTACATTAAGGAATCTAAAAACCCAACTTCTCCCTCTATTTTGGTGCTGGGATATCCAGAGAAATTTGTGGAATTAGGATTGCAGCCAAATCAATATCAATTGTTGGACAGTAGGGGCGCTTACCAACTCGCCAGGGTTCCGAGACAAGCATTTCGATAGTGTATTGTACTGCGGTGTGAGCCGACCTATAGGGTGTGAAAGTAGGGGCAATCCCCCCGTGGTTGCCCCAGAATTGGGATAGGGTGCATCTAGAACTGTAAAAGCTATAATCTAGTCACTACTTAAAACCCGAAGCTCGGAGCCTACAATGGTTTCAATTCTCAACAAACCCTCCTCATTAATCCATGAGATTTGCATTGAAAAAGTCGATCGGTGGAAGTTGTTCAAATTTAGTGAATCGCTCCAACAGCGCAGGTCACAATTGTTAGAGAAGAAAAAGGCAGATCAACTAATGGCAGAAGAGGTAGCGGAACTCGATACCATTGGGGAATTAGATCGCATCTTTACCCATATCAATGCAATGATGGTGGCTCAAGATGTCGCTCAGCGAGCCGACGAGACAGACGGTTCGAGAAAGAGCGAGCTATTTATGTGAATACTGTCATATATAGCGGTTCTTGGCCAGATGCAGGTACCTCCTGGAAGCTAAAAAGCTTGATAATCAATGGATTAAGTGTACTTCACTAGGGTAATAAATGCTATAGTTTGGCTGGATTTGTTGCTAAGAATCCCGGAAAACAGCTAGATATGGAGCATAAGAAAATGCTCGATTACGTTTTTGTCCAGTAATTTCTTCCACAAGACCTATATCACTAAGAGCCTTAATTAAAGCGTTGGCGTTAGGATATGACAAACTCGTAATTTCTTCAGCGTGTTCTACATTAAAGATTGGTCTGAAATAAAGGCTCTCAAGCAATGCGATTGCATTCCCTGATTTACGCCCCATTGTGTTGAGGACTAATTGGCGATGTTCTTCTTTTAAGTTGACTATTTTACGGGCAGTAGCCGCAGCTTCCTGAGCCACTTCGTAAACCCCACGCAGAAAAAATTTCAGCCACCCTTCCCAGTTGCCACTGTCCCTAACAGCCTGAAGACGATCGTAGTATTCAGAGCGATATTTCTTGAAATAGTGAGAGATATAAAGTAGTGGGCGTTGCAGTATATTTTGTTCGCACAACAGAAACGTGATTAATAATCGCCCTGTTCTTCCATTACCATCGAGAAAAGGGTGAATTGTTTCAAACTGAGCATGAGCCAATCCCACTTTTATCAAGGTAGGTATAGGTTGTGGACTATGCAAAAATTTCTCCAAATTATCTAGTGATTGGAGCATTTCATAGGGTGGAGGAGGGACATAAGTGGCCTCCTTTAAGGAACATCCTCCTGCACCAATCCAATTCTGAGTGCTGCGAAACTCTCCTGGATCGCGCTCAGCACCTCTTACGCCTTGCATTAACTCTTTGTGAATTTCTCGAATTAATCGCAAAGATACAGGGAAACTCTTGAGCCGCTCAAGACCATAATTAATAGCAGCGATATAGTTTACAACCTCAGCCACCTCTTGAGGATTGTTCGGTTCTAAAGCCTGAGATTCAAATTCTAGGACATCTATCAAAGATGCTTGTGTGCCTTCAATTTGGCTCGAAAGAACTGCTTCTTTCCGAACATACATAAACACAAATAGATCTGGATTGGGTAGAGCATCCGTTGCTCCGTCTAGCCGCCCCAGCGCACGATCTGCCTGAGACAGCAGATCCCACATTTCCTGATCCATAATAATCTCAGGTTTGGGTGGCAGCGGATTAGGTATAAAGGCTTTGTAGCCTGCAATCTGTTCGACATATTGACCGGCTCTAGTCCCTATGAACATTGTTATCGGTTCCGTTAATACTGAATACTCTTCAACTCTATATTATCAAAACAGACTTCTTTTCGTTAATAAGCACATTTTTGACCAACCGGGAGGAAAACTATGCGCTACATCTAGGGGCTTAGAATGCAACCTAACACTACGGAGATGCGATCAATACAATGATGCAATCCGGGCGATCGCTCTTTGGACTGGTGAGGAGAGCCCACTAGACGTGCCATAATCAGCCATATTATCTGGTACGCGATCGCCTGAACCTATGGATGCGCTAATCGGCAAAACTTTACAGGGTGGAAAGTACACCCTCGAACAAGAATTGGGACGCGGCGGCTTTGGAATAACTTTCCGGGCAAATCACCGCTATTTAGGACAGCCCGTAGTCATCAAAACCCTCAACGAATCTCTGCGCCAGCAACCGAATTTTGCTGAGTTCGATCGCAAATTTCAAGACGAAGCGAGGCGGTTGGCTTCCTGCGTTCATCCCAATATAGTCCGCGTCAGCGATTTCTTTGTGGAAGACGGGCAGCCTTACATGGTGATGGACTACGTTCCGGGTCAGAATTTGGGCGATGTCGTGCTGCCAAATAAACCGCTTCCAGAAGAACTCGCAATCTCCTACATAACTCAAATCGGCGCTGCTTTGAAGGCAGTTCATCAAAAGGGTTTGCTGCACCGAGATATCAAACCGCAAAACATTCTGCTGCGCCAAGGTACTCAGGAAGTCGTGCTGATTGACTTTGGCATAGCCCGCGAGTTTACTCCGGGTGCAACCCAAAGTCACACTAATATGGTGTCCGACGGCTACGCGCCGCCAGAACAGTATTTCGCCCAAGGAAAATATACGCCCGCAACAGATGTTTACGGTCTGGCGGCGACGCTTTATACTTTGCTGACAGGACAAGTGCCGATCGGAGCAATTCTCCGTACCAGTCAGCCGATGCCTTCGCCCCGCGACTTGCAGCCTCAGCTAAGTGCCGCTGTCAGTTCTGCGGTGATGCGGGGGATGACGGTAGAAGCTCAAAATCGCCCTGCTAGCGTGGATGAGTGGCTGTCGCTGCTGCATGGGCAGCCTCATGGTGCAGCGTCGCCGAGCACCGGGCCGACGGTGGCGGTGATTCCGGGACACGGGCCTCAGTCGCCTGCGGGTTCCAGAACAGCGCCTGCTGTGGTGTCTTCTGGGCAAGGCAACCGCAAGGTTTGGTGGATTTTGGGGTTCGTGGCGATCGCACTTATTGTTGCAGGTTTTATCGGTATTGCTAGGGTTTTCCTCAACCGGCCGTCTTCGGAACCCGCACCGGTGGCCCAGGACGATCGCACTTCGGCCCCAGCAGATCCAGACGCGCGCTCAAGCCCCACACCAATTCCCGCGCCGACACCAACGCCAGCGCCGCCTGCGGCTGCTGAAACTCCAGCGCCGGCTGATGAAACTCCAGCGCCGGCTGATGAAACTCCAGCGCCGGCTGATGAAACTCCAGCGCCGGCTGCTGAAACTCCAGCGCCGGCTGCTGAAACTCCAACACCAGCCCCAGCACCAACACCAGCGCCTTCTCCCGAAGCTGCCGAACCTACACCAACAGAAAGACTTGTTGACAAAGAGTTGCCGCCAGATCGATCGCCCGCACCCAGCCCCGAACAACCGGGAACCAATTATCAGAAGACTCCCACAATCCCTGGGTATGCGGTTGGTACGCCGGAAAGTCAGATTTTAGCCGAATTGGGAGAACCGACTGACTCTCAAGCGCGGGGCTATTGGCCGAATACTCGCACCGCACTTTACGAAATATTGCCAAATCGGATTACTCTCGGCTACATTTACGATCGCGATTCGGGCGAGCTAGTACAAACAGAGGGTTCTTTTGCCCAGTCTGTGGACGCTTTGGTAGTGCGAACCGCGTTAAACGGGATGGTGGGCGGCGCCAGCAGGGAGATTTTGCAAGGCTTGGGCGACGTGCAGCAGCGCCGGAGTAATCGGTTTACGTTTAGGAAGGGTTCGCTGGAAGGAACGATCGAACGCAACGAGCGCGATCGGATTTACATCGGCGTCTGGGACGACAACTTGCATTAAACTTGGCAGCGCTGACATCCTGCACCCTTGTCAATAAACCTGGGCGGGCTCTTCGGCCCACCCCACAGGAAAACTCAACTCTTGTGAAACAGGCATCTTGCGTCAATAAACCTGGGCGGGCTCTTCGGCCCACCCCACAGGAAAACTCAACTCTTGTGGAACAGGCCGGAAAGCCTGTTCAAAAAAATGGTGCAAGATGTAAATATTCCCGACTCAGCTTTGTGCCAAAATCGAAAATCTAAAATCCCAAATCTAAAATCTAGTTGACGCAACACGAAATATTGTCTATAATTAGAGAACGCACGAGGGGCTGTAATGGTTTCGACAGGGTGGCGAAAGCTGCTCCGTGATGCAGGTCGAGAGGGAGTCTACTCTCGTTAATATCGGCTCAAAAAAAATAGTAAATGCGAACAACATCGTTCCTTTCGCTCGCAAAGCCGTAGCTGTAGCCTAAAAACTTCTTGAGCTTGGTTTAGAGTGTATGCCACCTCACTCCGTTAACGGTAGCATAACAACCCCCAACGGATGCCCTAGCTAAACGTTTCTAGTCGGCTAGCTGGGAAAGCAATCACTAGAAAATCCTCCCATTTAGGATAAAGATGGTTCCCGCCCCGAGGATCAGAGGGGATAAACCTGTGAACGATCGGAAGGTTAATACCCATTTTGGACGGCAGTTCGATTCTGCCCAGTTCCATAAAAAAAGTGACGTAAAATCAATGGTTTAAGCCATTTGAAAGTTACTTTAAAGCATTAAAAGGGCTCAGAGTTAACTCTGGGCCCTTTTGTTTGGGCTATATCTCGCTTATAGCTGAGTCTAGATCCCCCTAAATCCCCCTTAAAAAGGGGAGTAGGGGTTGACTTTGAGTTCTCTTGTCCGCCCCTCTTATTAATGGGGCTAGGGGAGAGCGATGTTTGAGACAGGAGAGTGCGTAAGTCGAGATTGATTGCTGACTCAAAATCGATCGACCAATCAACAGTCAACCGTCAACCGTGAACAGCCAACCATAATTTACCACCCATTAGCTACGCTGCCGGCTCATATAATTAGAACTTCACCCTGTCTGTGCGTTCTTGGAGCCTGTCGGGCGATATACTATTAGGCGGTAAAGCATTAAAAATCTTTACAAAGACCCCGATTTCTAAGCCTACTCCTACAAAGGACGGGTGAAAAATTATATGCTGAGCGCTCAAAAGCTGGAAAAATGAACCCAGGAATTGACTTACAAGGAAGTTTTGTAGAAGCCCTGATGAATTGGGGCTTACCGGCGGACATCGCCCAACTGCTTTGGCTACCGCTGCCAATGGTGCTGATGATTGTCGCTGCCGTCTTCGGGGTACTGACTAGCGTCTGGCTGGAACGGAAAATTTCCGCCGCCGCTCAACAGCGGGTAGGCCCGGAATTCATCGGCCCTCTGGGAGTGCTAGCACCCGTTGCTGATGGTCTGAAGTTGGTATTCAAAGAAGACATCGTACCCGCAAAAGCTGACGCGCTGCTATTTACCCTAGGCCCGGTAATTGTGGTGATTCCAGTTTTTCTGTCTTACTTAATCGTGCCCTTCGGAGAGCATATGCTGATCGCCGATATGGGGACAGCAATATTTCTGTGGATTGCCTTGTCTAGCATTCAGCCGATCGGCTTGCTGATGTCGGGCTATGCTTCTAACAACAAATACGCCCTCCTCGGAGGACTCAGAGCCGCCGCTCAATCCCTCAGCTACGAAATTCCCCTAGCTTTGGCAGTATTGGCAGTTGTAATGATGTCCAATAGCCTCAGTACGATCGACATAGTACAGCAGCAAGCCGGCTACGGCATTCTCGGCTGGAATATCTGGCGGCAACCAGCAGGTTTCCTGATTTTCTGGATCGCAGCACTAGCAGAATGCGAACGGTTGCCCTTTGACCTCCCGGAAGCAGAAGAAGAATTGGTAGCAGGATATCAGACTGAGTACACAGGCATGAAATTTGCTTTGTACTATATCGCTTCCTACGTTAACCTCGTCCTTTCTTGCCTGCTAGTAGCAGTTTTGTACCTCGGCGGCTGGGAAAGCCCGATTCCTGTCGGAGTCATCACAAATGCCTTGGGATTGAGCGAGACGACTCCTTGGTTGCAGGTAATTACCGGCACGCTGGGCATTACGATGACCATGCTGAAAGCCTACTTTTTCCTGTTTCTGGCAGTTCTGCTCCGCTGGACTCTGCCGCGAGTTCGGATCGACCAATTGCTAGATTTGGGATGGAAGTTTTTGCTGCCCGTTGCTTTAGTTAATTTGCTATTGACCGCAGCTTTGAAGCTTGCCTTTCCTTTTGCTTTTGGCGGTTAATTTATAATAGGTAAATGGCAACAGTAAAAAAAAATAGCTGTTAACCAATTACCTATTATCAATTAGCAATTACCAAAGACTCAAGTACAGAGAGAGAACACCATGCTAAAATTCCTCAATCAAGTAGGCGAATACGCCAAAGAAAGTTTTCAAGCTGCTAAGTATATCGGTCAAGGGCTATCTGTTACTTTTGACCACATGAGACGCCGACCGATTACGGTGCAGTATCCTTACGAAAAATTAATTCCGTCCGAACGTTTTAGGGGCAGAATTCACTTTGAATTTGACAAGTGCATCTCCTGCGAAGTTTGCGTTCGGGTATGTCCGATAAACTTACCTGTAGTGGATTGGGAATTTAACAAAGAAACTAAGAAGAAGCAACTCAAGCACTACAGTATCGATTTCGGAGTATGTATCTTCTGTGGCAACTGCGTAGAATATTGTCCGACTAATTGTTTGTCGATGACAGAAGAGTATGAGTTAGCCACCTACGAACGTCATGAATTGAATTTTGACAACGTGGCCCTCGGACGTTTGCCCTACAAGGTTACAGATGACCCGATGGTGACACCGATGCGCGAATTCGCTTATTTGCCGAAAGGTGCGATCGACCCCCATGAAGTTTCCTACACCGATCGCCGCGCCGGTCTGCGTCCAGAGGAAATTATCGAAAAGTAAGTAATTAGTCATTAGTCAGCAGTCATCAGTAATTAGGGAAATAACCAATTATTAATGACTGCTAACTAATGAGTAAAAACGAACCAGAGAAAACTAATAATTGAGGATAAAAACTTGTGAATCTAGCTGAAGGGGTTCAAATTGTTTCATTTGGAATATTGTCCGTAATGATGATTGCAGGAGCACTAGGAGTAGTGCTGTTCTCAAATATCGTTTACTCAGCATTTTTGCTGTGCGGCGTATTTACCAGCATTGCCGGCTTGTACCTGTTGCTGAATGCCGACTTTGTAGCAGCAGCGCAGGTATTGATTTATGTGGGCGCTGTTAACGTCTTGATTTTGTTTGCGATTATGTTGGTGAACAAGCGCGAAGATTTCCGCATAATTCCCAACGCTTGGGTGCGTCAAGTAGCAACAGCAGTAGTTTGCGTAGGCTTGTTTGCGCTTTTGGGTACGATGGTGGTGTCTACTCCTTGGGCTATTGTGGCGACGACAGGAGCACCGGCCGAAAGTTCGATCGTCACAATCGCCAAACATTTCTTCACTGACTTTTTGCTACCTTTCGAGTTAGCATCAGTGTTTTTGTTGATGGCAATGGTAGGAGCAATTGTCCTAGCACGCCGCGATTTTTTCCCGGATGAACTGTCAAAGAAGCTATCCGAAACACCTGCTTTGAGTTTGCCGGAAAGACCTCGCGAATTAGTTTCTGCCGGAGATGTGTCTTCGCCAGAATCTAAGTAAAAGTAGTGAGTCTAAATGATTCGTACAATTAAGGTAGGGGCAATTGCCCCGTGGTTGCCCATATCGGAGGTAGGTACGGAGCACTAACCCTACTGTATGAATGATTTAGACACGCTATAGTAGGGTGTTCACTGCACCTATCTCTCTGTCTTGTAGTAATGTTGATTGAGAAAGACTCAAAAAATTTATGCAACTGCAACTCCAGTATTTCCTGTTATTAGGCGCCGCACTTTTCTGTATTGGTATTTACGGTTTGATTACTAGCCGAAATGCAGTGCGGGTGTTAATGTCGATCGAGTTGATGCTGAATGCTGTCAATCTCAATTTGATGGGTTTCTCCAATTATCTCGACCCCGTACAAATTAAAGGTCAAGTATTTACGGTGTTTGTAGTTACCGTAGCGGCGGCTGAGGCTGCCGTAGGTTTGGCAATTGTTTTGGCGATTTATCGCAACCGCAATACCGTAGACATGGAAGAATTTAACTTGCTGAAGTGGTAATTAATCAATAGTCATCAGTCATCAGTCATCAGTCATTAGTGACAAACTAATGCAGATTAAAGACTGATGACTAAGGACTAAGGACTAAGAACTAATGACTAATGACTTCTAGTAATTTCTAGAGTAATTCTGCCACCGAAATCAGGGATGGGGGCAGCAGGTTTCGAGAGTTGTAGTTTAACTTTCTCGACTAACGGTAGTTGTAAAAGCGCTTGAGCAATAGTATCTGCTAGGCGTTCGATTAATAAAAATTTCGACTCTTTGACTAGCTTTTGAATCAGAGTAATTGCGCTGCGGTAATCAAGAGTATGTTGAATATCATCACTTTTTCCAGCTTCCGATAAATCCAGCCAGAGAGTAACATCCACTTCAAACCACTGGCCCAAAACTTGCTCTTCCGGCAGATAGCCCGTATATCCGTAGCAGCGAATTCCTGTAAGTTGAATAGAATCCATTTTGCAATAAACTCAAAGTGCGTTGCCTATACCAATTTGTATTAAACCAGATAAAGTTCTCTTTCTCTTCCCTCTCTTTTTTTGCCCTTTACCCTCTTCCTCTTCCCTCTGCGCCCTCTGCGCCCTCTGCGGTTCAATCACTCTTATTCTATCTTAAATTTCACAACTCTCCTCCTTTCTCCAACTTGTCCAATAAATCCTCAGCAACTTCATACCATTTCCGCCTAATTTCAGCATCTTCTGGCTTTTCTGTCAAGCTGCGCCCTTGTAATTCTGGATATTTATTGTAATATAATTCATCAACTTTTTGATAGAATATATCTTGCTCAATGTTGAGATTTTTGCGTCGTTTCCCAATCTTTTCTTGACGAATTATCTCTGCTTCCTCTAAGGAGGTATCGGGAGGCGGTTGGCGCGAAGAAAATTTAGGTAAATCCGGCAACTTTGGCAACGTGAAACCAGATTTGACTACACTAAAAGCTAAAAGTCCTGGCACCAAAACGACAGTTAAACTCCCTAGGGTTTTCCAAGGAATTAACTTGAATGTGCTGTTGTTATTAACAATTTGAGGAGTTTGGTGAACAGGAGTATGATTGCTGGTAGCAGTTTGAGTGCTATTTTTGAACGGGCGGCCGACAAAGTTCATTGTCACCATTTGGGAAATTATACTGCCAATTTGAGAGAGTTTTGGATCTTTGAGTGCTTCGCGGACTGCTTTTGCAGATTGGTAGCGATCGCCCGGTTGTTCTGCTAACATCCGATCCAATACCGTGGCTAAATTTGGGCTGACACTGACGTGCGATCGCCAATCCCAAGTTTTATTATTGATATCGTACAATTTTTGAGGCTTTTTGCCACTTAGCAATACCAACGCCGTGACGGCTAAAGCGTACAAATCGCTAGCGGCAGAAACTTTCCCCAGCCGCATTTGTTCGGCTGGCGAATAACCCTGTTTCCCGATCGCCGTATCCGATTGTCCGTTAAACTGAAGTACGGCATTGGCTGCAATTTGTTTGACTGAACCGAAATCAATTAAAAATGGTAGTTTGTCAGCATCATGCTGAATAATATTATCCGGGGAAATATCGCGGTGAATTAAATTTTTTGAGTGGATGTATTCTAAAACTGGTAAAAGCTGAAATAGCAGTTGAGTAACTTCAGCTTCGCTAAAATTTTTACCTTGCTGCTGGCGCGATATCAATATTTCTTCGTAGGTTTGACCTTTGATATAATCTTGGACTAAAAATAAAGATGGATTCCCGCCCAAATCCGTTCGCAGGAGCTCTCGAAAACGGGGGATTTGCGGGTGTTGGAGGTGGTAAAGCATACTCGCTTCGCGATCGAACAATTCGGCGGCTTTGGGGCTGTGAACCACCGGAGAAAACTCTTTGAGCACGCAATTTTCGTTGTAGCGGTTGATATCTTCGGCGAGATAAGTGCGGCCGAAGCCACCTCGGCCTAATTCGCGGAGGATGCGGTAGCGTTTTTCGAGAGTTGAACCGGGGGCGAGGAGGGAGGAGTTAGACATAAACAACGGAAAATTGTTCGAGTTGGGGAGTCGCCGAGCACAGTATAGCTTATTGTAGCTAAGTTTGTTTGAATGGGAGCGAAGGAAGGGCGATCGCTTTTTTTTGGGAAGGATGAAGGAGAAGAGACACTTTACTTAAGATTCAGTATCTACAGGATATCGTAGGGGCGGGTTTTACCAACCATCTATGTTAGAAACCAAAAATATAATAAACCCGCCCCCACCCAACGACAAATCCCAATCTACATTTTTGGCATTCGATCGAACATCAGGTTAATCTGGATTATCGGCTGTCTAGGGGCGGGTTTATATAAATTGTTCGCGAACATCAAATATTGTTGGTAAAACCCGCCCCTACAGGCTTTTTTATTGTCGGGTTTGATCGGCTATGGAGGATTTACAAATCTCGATGAGTAAATTCCTTCGCATCCTTCCCCACATAACTCGCGGCAACATGGCCATCTCCAACAACTCGATACTTATAGGTAATCAACCCCTCTAAACCAACAGGCCCGCGAGGTGGCATTTGCTGCGTACTAATCCCCACTTCTGCACCGAAACCGTAGCGAAAACCGTCGGCAAATCTAGTCGAACAATTGTGATAAACTCCGGCCGCATCGACTCCATTTAAAAATGTTTCGGCGGCTTCGCTGTCTTCGGTGACAATGACATCTGTATGTCGGGAACCGTAAGTATTAATGTGATTAATTGCCTCTTCCACAGAATCTACTGTTTTGATTGACAAAATCAAATCGCTGTATTCTGTAGACCAATCCGCTTCATTTGCTTCGGCAATATTTTCTAGGATGGCGCGAGTTTTTTCGTCTCCCCGCAGTTCAACTTTTTTCTGCTGCAAAGCTGTGGCGACAGCGGGCAGGAATTGGGGGGCGATCGCACTGTGAACTAACAAGGTTTCAATGGCATTGCAGGCGGCTGGATACTGGGTTTTTGCATCTACAGAAATCTCTACTGCTTTCTGAATATCCGCCGCTTTGTCTGCGTACAAATGACAAATTCCGTCGGCGTGTCCCAACACGGGAATTCGGGTATTTTCCTGCACGAACCGCACGAAGGAATTAGAACCTCTGGGAATAATTAAATCTACATATTCATCCATTTTTAGCAGTTCGATTGTTTCTTCCCGCGTGGTTAGCAACTGCACGACTTCTGGATTAACAGGAGTTTCTGCTAATGCTTGATGTATCACTTTTGTCAATATTTCGCAGGAACGGACTGCCTCTTTGCCACCTTTGAGAATGACGCCATTTCCCGATTTGATTGCCAAGGATACTATCTGAATTAACGCCTCTGGGCGCGCTTCAAAAATAATGCCTAAAACGCCCAAAGGACAGGTGATGCGCTTCAGAATTAATCCTGTATCCAATTCGCGGTGAATTTGCACGACACCTACGGGATCTGGGAGTTTGGCAACGTCGCGCACGCCCGCGATCGCACTTTTCAACTTGCTTTCATCTAACTTTAGGCGATCGTACAGCGGTTTCGCAATTCCATCCGCCTCAGCCGCCTTGCAGTCAGCCGCATTCGCCGCCACAATATCCGGCGCAGCAGCTTCTAAAGCTTTCGCAATAGCCTCAATAGCTTGATTTTTGGCCTCAGCGGACAAAACTGCCAATTTTCTAGCAGATACGCGCGTTTTTTGGGCAATTTCAATAATAGACATGGCAGTAACTTTTAAATAGTTTTGGGTTTAGGGTTTTGAGTTTTGAATTGAATCCGCACAAATAATTTTCGGGGCGGTTTTCAGTCTTAACAATTCTAGAGGAAATTCTATATTTTTGTTGAGACCCCTGACAGCAATCCCCATTAACAGGTTAAAACAGTGAAGTATAGATAAAATCCCACGGTCATTTCCATTTGTCAATAACCTTTGGAGAGTATTATGTCATCTCAGGCCCCTTTACGCAAGGCAGGGCGATCGCCCAAAGCAGGCATTAAACTGATACAGAAAACTGGCCCAAATCTTGTTTTAGCTTCCGGCGTCACCATTACCATGCTGTTTGGTATGGTGTTAGCGCTATCCTTAGCCTCTGTTTTGATTCTCAACAGTCCCGATCCAGTCGCTGGATTGGCGATCGCACTTCCCATAACTCTGATTTTTAACATTGCTGCTTTTTTCCTATCGCCTTACTTGATGGACTTAACCCAAAATTGGCTATACCATACTCGCTGGGTTTCCCTAGCAGAAATTGAAAGCCTAAGTCCAGAAACAGCTAAAGTTATTAAGAAGGTTTGCAAGCAGAAAAAACTCTCTTGTCCGCGTTTAGGAATTATCGACGACCAAAACCCTACTGCTTTTACTTACGGTTCATTTCCCAACAGCGCTCGCTTAGTCGTCAGTCAAGGTCTTTTCACCTATTTAGACGACGATGAAATTGCCACTGTTTACGCCCACGAACTCGGTCACATCGTCCACTGGGACTTTGCAGTAATGACTTTAGCTTCGACTTTGGTGCAGATTACTTATTTAATTTACACTACAACTCAAAGAATGGGTCGAAGTGGTGGCAGCAAAGCTAAAGATGCGGCGGGTACTGTAGCTGCTGTTGCTTATTTATTTTACATTTTTGGCACTTATTTATTGCTGTATTTGTCGCGGACGCGAGAATATTTTGCCGACCATTTTGCTGCCGAAACTACTGGCAACCCCAATGCTTTGTCTCGCGCTTTGGTAAAAATTGCTTACGGTATTTTGGAAGAAGGACAAAGGGCAACAGAACCCAGCAGCTTATTAGAAGGAACTCGCGCTTTAGGCATTTACGATGCCAAAGCCGCCACATCTACTGGCACTGCTTACAGGATTTCTTCGGAACCAGAAAAGATTGGGCGAGTGTTTTTGTGGGATATGTTTAATCCGTGGGGTTGGTGGATGGAGTTGAACTCTACTCACCCGCTGACTGGTAAACGAGTTCGCGCTTTGAGCACTTATGCCGAACAATTAGGCTTGGATATCGAGTTTGACATGGGCCGGATTGTCGGCGAAGGCAACGATTTGAGCAAGCGGAGATTGTACGGCAATTTTGTGTTCGATTTGCTGCTGTACAGTGCAGAAACTCTGGGCTTAGCGGTGGGTTTTGCGATCGGCATTGCGCTGTCTGCTGTAAACCCGATGATGATGGTTGCTTGTCCTTTAATCGGTTTGGGTACGGGAATTTTGCTCAAGACTTTGGTGATGTTCCCCAATTACGAACAAGCCGAACATTTGGATGTTTTAACCTTAATGTCTGATCCTTATGCAAGTCCTTTGCGGGGTCAACCGGCCCAACTGCAAGGCGAATTAATTGGTCGCGGCGATGCGGGTTATACCTTCGGTTCCGATTTGAAATTGCAAGATAGAACGGGAATGATTTATCTGCGATATGCTTCTCGTTTTGGGCCAATTGGTAATTTTCTGTTTGGCATGAAACGGGTTGAAAGTTTGATTGGGATGGATGTTAGGACTTTGGGTTGGTTCCGCCGGGGTGTTGCACCTTGGATGGATTTGATTCAGCTTGAAAGCGATAGCGGTACGGTGGTTAACAGTTATCACCGCTTCTGGTCTGTTGTGATGGGTATAGGGGCGATCGCGATCGGTATTGCGGCGCTATTTGTTTCATTCCCAGCTTAACAGTTGACAGGTGAAACCTTTTAAGTTAAATATAATTAAGCTCGATTATTCGAGCTTCTTTTTTTTGTTAGATACGGTACTATCGAATTTAATACCGCTCTGAATTATCTTTTTTTTATCAAAATAGTGAGTTGACGAACCGCTTTCGACGTGTTAGTGAAGCGGCGCGATAGCGCTCTTGTAGACAAGAAAGAAAAAAGGAAGAAGTAAAGAACGAGATAGGTAATCTTATGGTGGGACGGAAGTAATTCAGTTATGAGCAAACATGACAATCAAAATTGCTACAATTAGTTTGTTGTTGATAGTATTAAGTTTAGCAGTCAGCAACCCTAGCCAAAAAGTCAGGGGTAACTTAACAAAGTTGACCGCCCAAACGGAAAACAGGGACAAAAAAAATACCATGCAAAGTATTCTCGATGACAGCGCCCCATTAGAAAAACTAGCTGGCAATTTCCAATTTATAGAAGGCCCGATTTGGCATCCAGACGGATTTTTGCTGTTCAGCGATATTCCCGCCAATATTATCTATAAATTTGGCTCAAATCAGGAAGTGGAGGTATTTCGCCGCCCTTCGGGAAAAGCCAACGGGAATACTTTAGACAAAGAAAACCGCTTACTTACTGCCGAACACGAAAATCGCCGCGTATCCCGCACAGAAAAGGACGGCCAAGTTATCACATTGGCGGATAGATACGAGGGCAAGCGGCTCAACAGTCCGAACGATTTGGTGGTTAAATCCGACGGCAGCATTTATTTTACCGATCCCTCCTACGGTGTTAGTAAAGAGCAGGAAGAATTGGGCTTTTACGGTGTTTACCGACTGGCACCAGACGGGAAATTAACTCTGCTGGTTAAGGATTTGGTGCTGCCGAACGGCATCGCTTTTTCACCCGACGAGCAAAAACTTTATGTCAACAATTCGGAAGCGGGATACATTGCAGTTTTCGATGTAAAACCGGACGGAACTGTTACAAATGAGCAGCTTTTTGCGGAGTTAAAAGATACCAGTCAAGGCGGAGTTCCCGACGGTTTAAAAGTTGATGTAGAGGGGAATGTTTACAGCACCGGGCCGGGGGGAGTGTGGATTTTATCGCCGGATGGTAAGCTTTTGGGCAAGATTTCTGTGCCTGAGACGGCGACTAATTTGGCTTGGGGAGAAAGCGATCGCAAAACGCTTTATATTACGGGAAGTACAAGTCTGTATCGGATTCGCCTTAAAATTGCCGGTGTGCGGGCTGGAAAATAATCTAAAATAGGGCGAAGTTGAAAATAAAGCGGTTTGTCGTGAGGACTTTATTCCTTACGGCAAACACTTTTTATGAGGGGTAATTGACCGGGCATAATATAATCCTACTTGTCAAAATCAGTCATTCCCAATTCTCAAATCTAAAATCTAAAATCTCAAATGGTATTAATAGCTCGGTTGCACAAATTTCTGACTGCTACAGTCGATCGCACATCGCGATCGCACACAATATTTTGGTTGACTCTAAGCTTGACATTTGCCGCAGTTTATGCTATTTTAGGACTCAAGCAAGCCTTTAGCGCCGAGTATATGGTGCAAGACGATGCGAGGCAGCACGTTTTCTGGATGGTGCGGTTTGTCGATCCTGAATTATTCCCCAACGATTTCATTGCTAATTACTTTCAATCAGTCGCCCCCGCAGGATACAGCACGCTCTACAAATTAGCCGCAACAATTGGCATTCACCCGCTATTTTTTCACAAAATATTGCCGCTATTTCTCGGCTTAATCTCCACTTATTACTGTTTTGGCCTTTGCCTAGAAATGCTGCCAGTGCCGATGACTGGATTTATTGCATCTTTGCTGTTAAATCAGCATATGTGGATGACCGATGATTTGGCTTCCGCAACGGCAAGAGCTTTTATATATCCGATATTCCTGGCTCTTTTATATTATTTATCGCGCAGTTCGTTGCTGCCTTGTTTAGGGGCGATCGCCCTGATTGGACTATTCTATCCTCCTTACGCCTTGGTTGCTGCCGGAATTTTAGTTTTGCGCCTGCTATGCTGGAAAAACGGCGGTTTGCGCTTGTCGGGCGATCGAACAAATTACCTATTTTGCACTACAGGTTTGGGAGTAATCTTTTTAGTAATGCTGCCCTATGCCTTAGATAACTCTGAATTTGGCCCAACTTATACCGCAGCAGAAGCGAAGCAAATGGCCGAATTTGCCCCCAACGGCAGAAATGCTTTTTTTCGTCCAAATCCCAAAGATTATTGGTTGACAGGGCGGGGTAGCGGGATGTTTCCCAAGTCGCTGTTTACGCCTGTAACTCACTGTGTCGGATTGTTATTTCCGCTACTGCTGTTTTTGCGATCGGCTTTTCCCTTAGCAAATCAGATTCAAAGCAAAATTTGGCTTTTGCTTCAGCTATTTTTAGCATCCTCGGCGATGTTTTTGGCGGCTCACGCTACCCTTTTTAAACTGTATCAACCTGGTCGTTATACAGCCTACAGCTTGCGATTCATTGTTGTTTTAATAACTGCGATATCCCTCACTTTAATTATCGATGGAGTCGGTCATTGGGCATCAAAAAACGCAACAACATTTGATGTAAAAAATCTAGTTGCACTAATTACGACAGCGACAATCGCTATCGCCGTAGTTCTTTATCCCTGCTCAGTCAAAAAATTTCCCACAGTCGGGTATGTAGAAGGTAAAATGCCGGCTTTGTACAAATTTTTTGAGCAACAACCTAAAGATATCCTGATTGCTTCAATCGCGGCCGAGACTGACCATTTGCCAACATTTAGTCAGCGTTCCGTTCTGGTGGCAAAGGAATATGCAGTGCCTTATCAGAAAGGCTACTACAGCAAATATCAGCAGCGACTTAACGATTTAATTCGCGCTCAATACACTCCCGATCGAGCTGTCTTGCAAAATTTTATTAATCAATATGGAGTGGATTTTTGGATGCTCGATCGCCATGCTTTGACTCTTCAGTATATAAAGGATGATGGCTGGCTAAATCAATTTGATTCTACACCGGAGGCGAGCCTTTCTCTAGAACAAGGGAAAATTCCCGCCTTAGCTTCAGCAATGACGAGTTGTGCTGTTTTTCAGAATCCAATTGTAGTGGTTTTGGATGCGTCTTGTATTGTGAAATAGGCGGGGAGTTAAGGGGAGGCAGATCCTTGGGATATGTGTTCTTAGGAAGAGTCTGGGAACTAGAAAGAACTGTTCGGATTCTGAAGCTACAATTGCTGCATGGATCTTCTGTAGGAGCGATCGCACAATGCGTTATAACTCACATCTTGCACC
Organism: Microcoleus sp. T3_D1; assembly: GCF_036700405.1. Lineage (NCBI taxonomy): Bacteria > Bacillati > Cyanobacteriota > Cyanophyceae > Oscillatoriales > Microcoleaceae > Microcoleus > Microcoleus sp. T3_D1. The sequence goes on along the minus strand of NZ_JAUBOV010000001.1, from coordinate 171,638 downwards.
ATTCTCGCTTAACAGGCTTTCCGGCCTGTTCCACAAAGAGTGAATTTTCTTGTGGAACAGGCAGAAAAGCCTGTTCCTAAACAAATAATTGAGAATGGTGCAACATCTCAGTTATAATGCCAATAAGAGATAATGGTGCGGGTCAATGACACAAGTTCTCGATCGCGAAATTCTCGATGGGCGAGTGGTGCTCAACGGCACTTGGGAGCAATTCAAGTTAATCCAGAAGGTTTCGGAAAATTCTCCTGGCATAAAGTTGTCTTTTTTTGCAGGGGCGATCGAGATTCTGATGCCGGGATTCCAACACGAAAATTTTTCGGAAATCATTGGTTACTTAGTGACCACTTTTCTGCTGCAACAAGGTATTAAGTTTTACCCTTCTGGTTCAATGACGCAGGAGAAGACAGGAGAAGCTTCAACTCAAGCAGACAAATCGTTTTGTTTGGGAGAACCTAAGTTGATTCCCGATTTGTCGATCGAGGTGGTTTATACTAGCGGTGGACTGAGCAAGTTGCCAAAATATCGAGCTTTGGGCGTGCCTGAAATCTGGTTTTGGGAAGATGGTACGCTGCGGCTGTATCATCTCCGGGAAGATGGCTACGAGCAAGTAATTCAGAGTCAACTGTCAGGATTGGAAACGCTGGATATCGATTTGCTAAGACGCTGCATTTTAATGGGTGAAACTGATTTGGCTGAAGCGGTTAAGGTTTTTGGGCAGGGAATCTCGATCGATCGTACATGATATCATGTCCGATCGATTGACCATAATATCCCGGCCGGAGCGGGTTTTTGAGATTGTCAATTATTGGCAGATATTGTTGGTGAACCCGCCCCTACCTGATTTTGGGCGAAGCGAAGCGGAGGGAATCTACCGGACATAATATGACAGCAAAACGTTCGATTTTCCGGTGGAGGCGATCGAAATTTTAGTGGTTTTGGCAACATCTGGAAAAAATATAATCCCCAGATCCAGGACTTCTTAAATAAGTCTGGTTCTGCTGTTGCTGGGAACGAGAAATACAGTCTTTTGTAGGGGCAATCCCCCTGCGGTTGCAACTCCTAATTGGTAATGTTGCGGATAACGTGCAATTAAATAATCTCCGCAATCAAAGGTGAATATAGATCCGGGGTCAAGTTCGCAGACAATGAAAATTGCACAAAAGCTCGATCGCCAATTATCTCTTTAACAAAAACATGACAACACTTTACGTCAACCCGCAAACAGGCAGCGATTCGGCAGCCGGCAGCCAAGGGGCCCCATTCAAAACTATAGCCCGCGCGATCGTCGCCCGCGCTGCATCGGGAACTACGATTCAGTTATCACCGGGAACTTACAGCGCTGCTAGCGGCGAAAAATTCCCCTTGGAAATTCCATCGGGAGTAAAAGTTATTGGCAATGAAACTAACAAAGGTAGAGGCATTCTGATTCAAGGAAGTGGCAAATTTGTCAGTCCCACCGCTGCAAGCCAAAATATCACGATACTACTAGCAACTAATTCCCAATTGCGCGGAGTAACTGTCACTAATCTTGATAGTCGTGGCACGGGAGTCTGGATTGAGTCAACTTCTCCGACTGTGGCTAACTGCACTTTCACGCTTTGCAAGCGCGAAGGCGTTTTTGCCACGGGCACTGCTAATCCTGCGATTCTCGACAACATATTTCGGGAAAACTCAGCCGCTGGCGTAATTACGGCGGGGAGTGCTAAGGGAGAAATACGGCGCAATATTTTTCAAAAGACGGGTTTCGGCATCTCTCTGCAAGCTCAGTCGGCTCCTTTGATTGCTGACAACCAAATTTTGGAAAATCGCTCCGGTATAGTTTTATCAGGGGAATCTAAGCCGATTTTACGCAAGAATCGCATTGAAAAAAATACGGAAGACGGTTTGACTGCGGTGGGGAAGTCGCTGCCAGATATTGGTACTGCTCAAGATTTGGGCGGCAATATTTTTCAGAATAACGGTGAATTAGACTTGCAAAACGCGACTGAGGTTAAGATTTCGGCGGTGGGAAATCAGCTCAATTCTTCGCGGGTGAAAGGTTTATTTGATTTGGGCAATGTGACGCCAACTCCGACTCCTGGGGGGGTAAAGTTCAGCGACATCAGCACGCACTGGGCTAAGGATTTTATCGATCGCTTGGCAAAGATGAATATTGTTAGCGGGTTTCCCAACGGCACTTTTCAACCTTACGAGATTGTAACTAGAGCTCAGTATGCGGCTATGTTGGCGAAGGCGTTTGAATTGGTGCCCCGCCGTGAGGCGACGGTTTTTAAGGATGTGGCGGCGGATTTTTGGGCCAAAGGAGCGATCGCCCAAGCTAATCGAGCGGGCTTTTTGGTGGGATATCCAGACAGCACGTTTCGCCCGGAGCAGAATTTGACTAGAGTTCAGGCGATCGTATCTTTGGTAAACGGCTTGCAGTTGGGCGGCGGCAACCCCAATTCTTTGAGCGTTTATGTCGATCGATCTCAGATTCCCAGTTTTGCCACCGACGAGATAGCAACCGCCACAGAGCGCAAAATCGTGGTCAACTATCCCGCGCGCGAAAAGCTTTCCCCCGCCCACGACATCACCCGCGGCGAGATATCCGCCCTCATCTACCAAACTCTGGTAGCCACAAAGCGAGCCGAGCCAATTAACTCTCCCTACATCGTCTAAGGCAATTGGGAGACAAGGGAGAGGAGAACTTGGGGTACAAAAAACCAACCTATCTCCCCTCGCCCTTGTCTCCGATTCCCTCACTCTGGCTCACACTCACCCACTCTCGCCCAATCCCACTCTCCCAAGTCTTGATTTGCGAGTACCCGAATCGTTTTATGATTGAACATTAAGAAATTAAGCAATCCTTAAGGTTCCACTGTCAGATTATGGCTAAAATTCAATTTTCTCGGGGTATAGACGAAGATGCTGTGCCCGAAGTGCGCCTAACCCGTTCTAAAAGCGGAGAGCAAGGCACTGCCAGGTTTACCTTTGAAAATCCCAAAGCTCTCAGCAGCACCAGTACCGAAGACATTACTGGAATGTACATGATCGACGACGAAGGCGAACTCCTCACTCGCGAAGTTAATGCTAAGTTCATCAACGGTCAGCCTGCGGGTTTGGAAGCTCTTTATATAATGAAAAGTTCCGCAGAATGGGATCGATTTATGCGTTTCATGGAACGCTACTCGGAAGCAAACGGCTTAGGATTTAGCAAGGCATAATTGATGGGGAATAGGGCATGGGGCCTGGGGCATGGGATATGGGGTATTGGTTATTGGTTATTAGTTATTTGATAATGAATAACTAATAACCAATAAATCACAACTAACTAATGACTTCTTCCCTGTTCCCTTTTCCTGATTTCCTCTTCCTTCTTGCTTCTTACTTTTTCCTTCAACATCTGTTATATGACGCAAATTCCTCACCCCGACTTATCTAAAATAACCGTAAATTGCGCTATCATTACTGTTAGCGACACGCGCTCGGCTGAAACAGACAATAGCGGCTTGTTAACGAAGAAGCTGCTAAAAGATGCGGGTCACTCTGTGGTAGCTTACACTGTTATTAAAGATGATGCGGCAAAAATTGTATTGCAAATGCAGGCTTTTTCCCAGCGTGAAGATGTGGATGCAATCATTTTTAACGGCGGCACGGGCATCGCTCCCCGAGATACGACTTACGATGTGATGGAGAGTTTGCTAGACAGGATTTTACCGGGATTTGGGGAGATATTTCGGTTTTTGAGCTATCAAGAAATTGGTTCGAGGGCGATCGCCTCTCGCGCAGTTGCAGGCGTGTATCAAGGCAAGTTAGTCTTTTCTCTTCCGGGCTCTAGCAATGGCGTGAAACTAGCTGTGGAAAAGCTAATTTTACCCGAATTAGTTCACTTGGTGACGCAGTTGCGCGGAGGGTGAGGGGTTAAGGTGCCGATTTATACAGATCCAATCGGTTCCTTGCTATTTAGATCGCGACAAATCCAATCTAGCCAGCGTGTCCCTAACCTGTTACATATCTGGCTAAGTGAGGATTATTAAGGATTAACTTTCTAGCCTTTGGCTCCTTCGCCTCCATTCTATCTCATTCATGAATGAGTTAATCGCACCTATTACTTCCTGACCTCCATCGTTCTGGAATGTTTGTTGGTAATAACCAAGTATTTTCGCACCTATTACTCCCGGATCTCCATCGCTCTGCAATATTTGTTGGTAATAACCAAGTATAAATGGACGGCGGTTGGTAAACAACAGACGGATCTTCCGGTAGTTATTACGTCGATAGCGGGAGTCACCACCATAAATTCCAAATTTGTCAGAAAGTATTCCTAAATGCCCGTAAACGGGACTATCGGCTCCTCTAAGTTGATTTAAAAGGGATAATTGCGAACGAAATCTTCCTAAGTAGATAATGCTCACTGTATTAGCTTTGACATCTAGTTCTAAGTAGGTAGACCCCTGGGAGAAAACCATGCTAATTCCTAATATAAACAACAATAATCCCAAAGGTAGAAGGAAGAACATAAAAAAATTAGTGGCACTCTCATAGGATGCGTAGATATCGAGCTTCCATATTTTCTCGCCATTATTCAATTTAGCTAAACCCTGGTTAATGGATTGGATATTTTGAATGTTATTGGATGTCCGTTCCAGTACCATCCAAGGTTTTGAACTCGTGAGGACAATGGTTTCGCCGTTCGGTGTCTGAGAGGCTATCGCCTTTTTAGTATTGGGAATTTTAATAGTCTTTCCAGAGATAAATCCAGGAATTACATACTCGCAATTTACAGCTTGCTGCTGTTGCTGACAGGTAAGAGTTCGAGGCAATCGAGCTTCCCAAATTATCGTGACAAATAATAAATTTAGGCAACTAACAAAGCCACAGTACATCAACATAAACAGCCAAAAGAATAATCCTGGATCTCGATGAATAACCAAGATATCAGGGTTACGTTTGTGAATCGTAAACTTTCCTAAAATATTCATGATTTGAAGAAAATTCCGAAATGGATATCCAAACTTCTTGATATTGCCGTGCTAATTTATTGCTAAACATCTCATCAACCGTCTCAAGGTATTGTAGCCTGGGTTGGTCGGCATATGATATACCGTAACGGTCTTGGTTTTGCCGATCGACTAATTCTGCATCAGGGTCTTTGTAGATTGTACCGCAGTTGCGGTCTCATACACTTTTAAGCATCATCGACATTGTTTGGAGACAACAGACGAAAAAACCGCTGCACAAAGACTGCAATTGACCTGGAAAAATGCTGAAATCATTCGTGATGAGCAAGCCACCCAATCATTGCGTGACCTGATTTTCAATAACGACTGCAACTGCAGCTTGCTGCAAGTTTTGCTGATAGCGCAAATTTTGATTTGTGGTGAGCAGAATCGTGAATATCTCTTGACTCATAAGCAGCAGCAATTCACCGTTCTCTTTTCCTGACCATCCCATCTCATCAACAACTGTGCGTATCTCGGAATCAGCAAGTTCACGCTTTAAAGGTCGTGGGGCAAATTCATCAAGCAGGATTCGCATAGGCTGTCAGCATTTCCTTGGCTAATTCAAGAGCTGCAATTGTCTGTTCCCTACTGACACTAGGGAAATGGTCTAGAAATACCTCTAATGAATCACCAGCCTCAAGATAATCAAGTAGGGTTCTCATTGGCACGCGAGTCCCAACAAAAACAGGGGTTCCCCCCAGAATATCGGGGTCGCTATGAACAACACGGGATGTTAATGTCATAACAAATTCAGCCAACTGGCTAACAGCTTTGACAACAATTGTATCCCAAAGTCATTTGATTTTCGCGAGCATAATGCCAAACAAACGATCGCTAGCATCCATTTTATCTAAAACTACAACTTTTAGCAGTTTAGGCTGGGAAGCTAGCCATACAATCTGCGATCGATCTCGATAGCATTACTATTTCTGCTACTTGCCTTCGCAATCGATCGCAGATAAATTTCAGGGTGCAAGGCCGATCGATATACACTAGAAATATTGTGTATCGCCAGTTTTTCAATGACGCTGCCTACCGGATCTCGTTCTCCTGCTTTGTTCCAAACGCTTTCGCTGGTAGCTGACCCGATCGCATTTTTCGATCGCAACTCTGCCAAATACGGCGATACATTTACCGCCCGCGTGTTGGGGCCCTCTTCGCCCCCCGTGGTGTTTCTGGGCAGTCCAGAAGCCATTCAGGCGGTGTTTACGACGTTAGCCGATGCCTTTGAGTTTGGCAAAGTGACCAACGTATTTCGCCCGCTGGTGGGAAATGAATCCCTAATTATGAATGAAGGGCCGCGGCATCTGCGACAGCGACAGCTATTAATGCCCGCGCTGCATCGGGAACAGTTGCACAGTCAAGGGCATTTGATTGTTGATTTGACGAAAAAGCAGACGATCGACTGGAAAGCCCCAGATGCGATCGCAGTCCGCCAAGAAATGTCAGAAATTTCGCTGCAAGTAATCTTGCAAGTCGTGTTTGGATTAGTGCCGGGAGAGCGCTACGAACGGCTGAAACAATTGCTCAGCAAGCTTTTAGAGGCGATTACCTCTGAACTGTACTCGATACAATTTTTCTTTGAACCGTTGCAGCAAAATTTGGGCTCTTGGAGTCCGTGGGGGCAGTTTTTGCAGCAGATGGCGCAGATTGACTCGCTGATTTATGCGGAAATTGCCGAGAGGCGATCGCAATCTCTCGATTCGTCTCGCACGGATATTCTGTCGGTGTTGATGATGGCCCGCGACGACACCGGCGAATCCCTCGGCGATCGAGAATTGCGCGATCAGTTGATGACGCTGTTGTTGTTGGGACATGAAACGACTGGATCGGCGTTGACTTGGGCGTTTTACTGGCTGCATCAGTTTCCCGAATGCCTTGCTAGGTTGCGGAAGGAATTGGATGAATTAGGCGAAAATCCCGATCCGATCGCACTTTCGCAGTCGCCCTACTTAACTGCAGTCTGCAAGGAAGCGCTGCGGGTTTATCCAATTGCCTTAATTTCGCAGCCGCGCAAGGTGAAACGGACGATCGAACTCGAAGGCTATACATATCAACCGGGAACGATTTTAATCCCCTGTGTCTATTTGGCCCACCGTCGGCCTGAAACCTACGAAAATCCGGCCGGGTTCAATCCCGATCGCTTTTTAGATCGCAAGTTTTCCGCCTCTGAATTTTTACCGTTTGGAGGCGGGAGTCGAAGCTGCATCGGGATGGCGTTATCGATGTTTGAAATGAAGCTGGTTTTAGCAACGGTGCTGTCTTCCCGTGAGTTTGTATCGAATCTCGATCGGCCAATTCGTCCGGCGCGCCGGGGAATCACCTTTGTGCCGCCCGATCGGTTTCGATTAACGGTTGTGGGCGATCGGCGTTAGATTCATTGCAGTAAAACGCCGTGTCAAGCAAGATATGTTATTCGATGAAAATCCCAGCAACTTTGTCTCCATTCATCGTCATGTGTGCCACAAATTCATCTCCACCATCTTCAAAACTCAGCTTCCACAAATAAATCGGAGAATTACCTTGTTTTATCTCACCAAAATAAGTAATTGAGTATCCCTTTTGCAGGCGTGAAGCGAGCTGCTCGCTAACATCGTCAAACATTTGTTGTGTAATGCTCGCTTTGTAGCCTGCATCACCGACTGTAGTAAAAAGCTCGTAATTCTTCGATGCAGTGGCATCCAGGATAACCTGCAAACAATCGATGACGTTTTGAGAGGGGGCTGTCGGGTTCATGAAGATGTCCTTCTTTTAGGATTTTATTAAAATGTTCTAGCTCAGACTGCTGTCTAACTGTGTTAATTGTACCCCTAGTGCGATCGAATCCAGTTTTGGAGCGTCATTGACCGCCAACACCATCCGCTTAGCTCAGCCGCTACGATCGCTTTTTCGTTCTCCCAGATCCAGCCCTGTTAGTAGATTGGAGCGATTTTTGCTTTTGCAATCATTTTAGGCTTGACATCTGTAACCTCATAGGTTACATTAGTAAAGTAATCTCAAAAATTACAAAAAGTTTTAATTAATATATAAGTGCTATGAACTGGATATTCAGCCTTGATTGAAGGATTATTTCACATGATACAAACTTTTAAAAATAAAGCATTAAAAAAATTATTGATGGAAGGTAATGCAAAAGGAATTCCTAAAGAACTTGAAAAAAGGACAAGAAAAAGACTTGAAGCAATAGATACAGCAATAATTATAGATGATATTAGAATACCAGGCTATGATTTACACGAGCTTAAAGGTGATAGAGAGGGAACTTGGTCAATAAAGGTATCAGGTAACTGGCGTATAACTTTTACATTTCAGGATAACAACGCATACGATATAGATCTCGAAGATTATCACTAGCCCATAAAACAAAATCTAAAAATTTAACTTAAACCGTAAGGAAAGTTGCATGAAAGACCTACAAAACATTATTCAAGGGAGGAAAGTCAGACCAGTACATCCGGGCGAGGTCCTTGCGGATGTGCTTGAAGATATTGAAATGACTCAAACCAGGTTTGCTGAGATACTAGGTGTATCCCGCCGCAGTGTCAACGAAATTGTTTTAGGTCAAAGACCAATTACAGTAGATATGGCAATTCGGATTGGGAAAGCGTTAGGGAATGGCCCTCAACTTTGGCTGAATCTTCAGCAAAAAGTTGATATTTGGGATGCAGTGCAAAAACACAGTGAAGAGTACGACAAAGTATCTACGGTGGCATAGTATCCAGCGGTGCGTCAGCTCGGAAAACCTCTTCAAATCGAAATAATCAATGTCTGACGCACTCTACAACTTGATTTAACTGGCATCGAAATAATAACTTCCCGAGTGTCGCCCGATCGTCCTAGCTCGCGATAAAGGTTCGCCAACAGAGACGATCGCACCCTGGGTATAATTCCAAGCTAACCCGATTTGATATCATTTAGAACCAACCACATTTGATATCATTAACCCCTAACAGTTTCCGAACACCAACCTTAACTAATTATTGCCTCAGCAACAATAGTCCGGTGTCGCACTGTATTGCAAGTGATTGTCGGCTGTGCAAAACCCGAATCAACTAAAGCTTGCTCAATATCCAACCCAAAATACTGATCCAAATAAGGCTCCGTACTCTTGAGCAAAGTCAAAATATAAGGAGGCATTTTGGCATACACTTCCGACTGAGGATTCATATCCATAATTGTCAAATGTCCGCCAACACGCAGCAAACGTCTCGCTTCCCGGAAAATTTCTTGAGTAGCTTTCTGCGGCAATTCGTGACAAACTAAACAAATAGAAACTAAATCAAAAGCAGCCGCCGGCAAACCAGTAGATTCAGCAGCAGCGTGAACCCAAGTCGGAGATTTTTGATTTAAAGATTCAGATTCTCGCTGTTGGGAACGGTATTTAGCAACTGCTAAAAAATAAGGCGACAACTCCACCCCAGTCATCTTCGCTTCCGGGTAAACCTCCCCAAGGGCAAAGGTACTCATTCCCACACTGCATCCCAAATCCACAATATCTCGCGGTGAAGAAGCAATCTGAGATTTGATGACTTCGTGATAGCTGGCGCGGAGTTTTGCATCGCCTTCTGCACCTGCTTCCGGCCAAATTGTGGCGTGAACTGTACGGGCGGCAACTTCAACTTCTGTAGCAGCTTCCCAACTCATATTACCTTTTTCATAAGCGTGGAATGAAGTTAGATAATATTTCGGGTAAACAAGATCGGAATTTTGGACGCTGAGCAATTCTGCATCCCAATTCCTGGACAAAAGTGCTTGCGATTCTTGTCGCCAATGCACTCCGATTTTTTCTCCTCTTTTTATCATCATTTCCCGCGCTTGGTGCTTGGCTAGATTAGCCAAAGGCTTGATGGAAAGGACGGCATTTACTAAACGCGAGGCTAATCCCGGACTTTTGTTAACTGCAACCGTCATGTTTTATGTTTTTCTATTTTGCGCCAATTATTATAACACAGTGCGACGATTTCGAGGTGTCACTATAATGAAACTTAACTTTGTGCTGGCGTGTGAAATGCAAATGTTTTGTGGTAAAGACTTTTTTTTTAATGAACCGCAGAGGGCGCAGAGAACGCAGAGTTAGAGAAGAGAGAAAAGCTCAGAGGATTGCAAAACTGGATCTTGTCGTGTAATATTTATTTGTGCTTACCTACTTAGTTCTGGGAAATTTATCTGGAATCTGGAATCGGATTTCCCGAAGTTGGAGTAATTGGAAGAACACTTTAAATCGGGCTATTCAGGAGTTTGTGATGAGCAAATCTATTGTGGAATTGGTTGACAATTTGCCGTCTGGTGGCGTCACTGTGATGATGCTCAAATCCCTCGATTTTGTGGTTCCGGGGGAGTGGCATAATTTAACGGGTTTTGATAATACTATTCAAGCGGTGACAGGGGAAACAAAGCGCAAATTAGTTGAGAAAATTCGCGATCGCGCGATCGAGCTTTACGCTAACCCCAACGAGCCATATCAAGGCGTAGTCAGGCTTTACCAGTTAGCAGACAGCGCCGACAGTGCATTAGGTGCAACGGCTATGGCGAATAAAATCGGCGAAAACATCGGCTTTCTTTCCTTTCTCAACCGCCTCACTCCCAAAGCTGACACAACTCAAACGATCGACTTGTGCGTCAAAGTGGCGATCGAGCTAATAGCCTACGGCAAACTTAACAATATTTCCCTTAACAATGTGGGAAGCTTTGGTAATTATTTATCTCATTACAAAGACGAATCTCTGATGCGGATGGCTGCTTTAGTGTGTGCTGACGGTTTAATTCCCCTCGGCCCGGACTTCATTAGAGTAGCACAAAATACCATAGGCGGATTGAATCCTTCAACCTTGCAGCAAAACTCAACCTTCCAAAATATCAGCAACCTAATTCCCGGCGCAAATAATGCAGCCAAATTTGGATTCGTGACAACAACTTTCGCCTCAGCCCAAGGTTGGATGAACAACTTAGTACAGTCTCGCGGCTTAACTCCCGCCATAGTTTTAGGCAATCTCAAGCAATACATTGATATTACCGATGACAAATTGGATTATGTGGCGGCGTTTTTAGACATGACTACCAATTATTACGAACATACGGGAATTCAGACGGTTGCTCGCCGATTGATCGATCGAGCTTATGCTGAAATAGCCTCTGGCAGAGACTAGAAAACTCGTCGCTCATCATTCTCAAGAACAGGCAAGATGCCTGTTCCACAAAAATTAAATTTTATTGTGGGGAGTAGGGGTTGGGCTTCTAGCCCGCCCTGAAGGGCATTATTGCAAATGATCCAAGATATAAAGGGAACAAACCTCGTCGCTCATCATTTTAAAGAACAGGCATCTTGCCTGTTATACAAAAATTAAATTTATTGTGAGCCGTTGCTCCTAGCCCGCCCGGAAGGCGGGAGTGCATTATTAATTGCTGAAACCATTGCTTAGTTTGCCTTCTTCCTTCTTCCTTCTTCCTTCTTCCTTCGGCTGTGAGTTAAAATAAGCAGATTATGTTAGCAAACCTCTTTTAATCGCATTGTGAAAAACAAATCGCTTCCTTCATCGGTAACAGTCAAGCTAGGCAAATTTGTCTGGACATCAATGTGGCAATTAATGATGTCAAAACTAGCGCCGCCCGATCGCACGGGAGCATACATTCGCCCCAGCAGCAGTTTCCGCAACTTTGTCAGCACTGCACCAGACAACCCTCACGGGCCCGCCACGGCACGATATCGCCTCTTCGTGGGTAAAGGGTGCCCTTGGGCGCACCGCACTCTGGTGACGAGGGCGCTCAAAGGGCTTGAGGATGCGATATCGGTGTCTATTGTCTATCCCTCTGAAGGGGGAATGTGGGTGATGGAGTCGGAGACTTTTGGCTGCAACACGATGCCGGAACTTTACCAGTTGGCTTTACCGGGCTATCAGGGGCGGTGTACGGTGCCGGTGCTGTGGGATGACTCGAAAAAGACGATCGTCAATAACGAGAGTTCGGAAATTATTGTGATGCTAAACTCGGAGTTTAACGAGTTTGCTAGCAATCCTCAAATGGATCTTTATCCTCTGGATTTGCGATCGCAAATTGACGAGTGGAATGAGAAGATTTACCAATCGGTGAATAACGGCGTTTATCGCTGCGGTTTCGCGCAATCTCAAGCTGCTTATGACTCGGCTTGTAGTGAATTGTTTGCTGTTTTAGACGAGATCGATCGATCGCTCTTGAGGAGTCGTTACCTGTGTGGCGATCGGGTGACATTAGCAGACGTGCGGCTTTTTACTACTCTATTCCGTTTTGATGCCGTTTACTACAGCTTGTTCAAATGCAATGTGCGGCGCATTCAAGATTACGAGCATTTGGGAGCTTATCTGCGCGATTTGTACCAGTTACCGGGAGTTGCGGGCACTTGCGATTTGGAGGCTGTGAAGCGCGATTATTACGGCAATTTGTTCCCGCTGAATCCCGGCTGCATTATCCCGGCTGGGCCCGATCCGGCGAGTTTGCTCAAAGCTCACGATCGAGAAAAAGTCCCAAACAAACCCGGTGTTTGAACAGGTTGGCGCGGACTCGATCTTATTCTTGAATGTCACTTGTTGGCTGGTTTACTTCTTCGTCTTCAACTTCAAAATTAATTCGTGCGTAAATCTCTCTCAGCGGCATTTGAAATTCTACGGATTCTAGGGTTAATACAGATTCGTCTGAATCATATTCTGTTAATACCCATTTGCCATTAGAATTTTTAGCAAATTGTTCAATGTGATAGCTGTATTGGTCAATTAAAATGTATTCGCGAAATTCCGAGATTGATCGATAGGCGAGAAATTTACCACCGCGATCGTAGTCTTTGGTTGAATTGGATAAAACCTCGACGATTAGCAGAGGATTGGTGACAATTGTTTTGTTACTTCCTTGATAGACTGGTTCTCCTTGAATGACGATGATATCGGGATAGACGTAGCGGCGAGTTTGCGGTATCCACAGGCGCACATCATTGATAAATGTCTCGTAATCTTGACCATTCACCGTCAAGGGGAATTTTTTGTAAAAGTTCCCAGCGATTTTGTTGTGGTTTGCTGTTCCGCCTGTCATTGGTACTATCTCCCCATCATGGTATTCACTTTTGTCGATCGCACTTTCTTCTAATGCGAGATATTCCTCTGGCGTGTAGTAGCGTTTTTCGGTTTGTGGTTGCTTTTCGATTGCTGGTTTTTCTTGGGTTTGCATAGTCATTCCCTTCGGCTCTCAAGTGATTTTATGATAACATGAAATATTTGAGTAACAGAAACCAGGGGAGTCAGAAACCGGGTTTCTTAGCAAAATCTCGATGAGGATGCAAAAATCCCTCTTTACCTCGTTACCAGGCAGAGCCTGGTAACGCATATCCAGAGGCTCCGCCTCGCCCTAACCCACCCACCAACCCTCAATAGCCCCAATGGGAAGAAGTAGATACAAAGTAATATATTCCGACAACCAACCGCACTTTGTCACCTGTACAATTATCAACTGGATTCCTGTATTCTGTCAAGCAGAAATAGCACAAATAGTCTTAGATTCCTTAAGTTTTATGCAACGGGAGAAGCGTTTAGCCTTACACGGTTACGTGAAACGTGGAAAATCACTTGCACTTAATCGTAACTTCTTCTGAATTGTCAACGGAAATGAGAAATTTTAAATCATTTACAGCTCGCTCCATAATTGACTTGCTTGAAAAAAATCAAGTTACCAACATCCTCGATCAACTCGCATTCTATAAAAAGCTACACAAAAAAGACCAAAAATATCAGCTATGGCAAGAAGGGTTCCACCCGCAAGCTATTTTGGATGAGGCAATGCTGTTGCAAAAATTGGAGTATATCCACAATAATCCTGTTAGGCGTGGCTATGTTGACGATCCGGGTTGTTGGAGATATTCTAGTTATCGAAATTATATGGGTCAGGATGGATTGTTGCCAGTTGATTTGATTGATTTTTGAGTCGGATGATTTGCTTGGAGGAGCGAGGCAGAGCCTCTGGATATGCGTTACCAGGCAGAGCCTGGTAACGAGGGGAAGGAGGGGAACGAGGGGAAAAAGAAGGGAAAAGAGCGAGGTAGAGCCTCGGGAAATGCGTTACCAGGCAGAGCCTGTTAACGAGGAGAGCAATACCAAATCTAGCATCTAAGCATCTAATCTTCAAGCTTACTTGGGAACGAGGAAATAGTCTCGGTAAATGTCCTGACTGTTATTTCCCCGCCTAAATCCTGAGCTAGTAAATCGATACCGTCAATAACTTTATTGGGCTCTGCAATACTCAAAACCTCATAGCATTTTTCCCGATAATCGGGACGATCTTGGAAATACTGAATCGCTCGATCGAGCGGTTCCATAACTTGATAAGCTGCTTCCGCTTTGTCGATCGCCATTTGGGGAATCGGAGTCGCTAACCTTTGAATAGCCAAGTCGATTAAATCTCTAGAATTTACCCGATCGCTCGGCTGTCGATCGGCATTTGCCAACAACTTTTCTGCTATACTATCAATTTGATTCAAGCAAGGAACAGGCGACCAATTTGGATAATTTGGTTCGCCAAACTCAATTCGCCCTTCACAAACCATCTCGAATTTAATAGTAGTGCCGTCAACAATAACAGGAAATCTTATCCCATACTGGTTGGCTTGAATATCGTTCGGGAGAACAATGCGTGAAGCGAAGCTATCCCCAAGGGAATCGCGACTAGCAAAAATCGCATCATAGCCTCCTTCGGCAACTTTTCGGCGCAGGAGACGGTAGCCATCATCCATCGGACACATAAAGTCAATATCCTGGCTCAACCGATATTCTCCGTGTTCCATGCTTACCAGGGTTCCGCCGCCAAAATACGCCCGACATTCCTGTAGAAATTCGACATTCAAGTGGCTGAGTACAGTTAATATCTTTTGATGAATTTCGCGTTTAAACATTGCTTGAGAACTTACCCAATTTTCTTGATTGTTTGGCGGGCAACTGCTTCCCAGTTCCGCTATTAACCAAGACTGATAGTGCTGGCTGATTTCTTTAATAAAAGCCAGTTCCTCAAAGCTAGGTGTTCCCAAAACTCCCCAATAATGCCAGCCAGATTCGTAGCGGCATAGCATTTCCTTGAAACTCAATTTTTTGACATCAGTAACTTGCCAGCATATAGCTTGAAGGAATGGGAGTTCGGCGGGAATTGTCAACCCGGTTGCTATTTCTTGATGGTTCATCTGCTTTCGAGGAAAGCGAGGCAGAGCCTCTGGATATGCGTTACCAGGATCTGCCGATTGGTGACAAATTAAGCTCACACCGACCGTCTCTCTTGTTTGTATCGAAGTCTCGATCCCCCCTAACCCCCCTTAATAAGGGGGGGACAAGATTCTTCTCAAAGTCCCCCTTCTTAAGGGGGATTTAGGGGGATCGAGACTCGACTAAAAGGGACATTTATTATGGGTTTCAGTCTTAAGTTTTCACCAATCAGCAGAGCCTGGGAACGAGAATTTTTCTTCCAGTCCGCGCAGGCAGACTTTGTTTGGTTAGCCCCGAATTATATTCGGCGGGTTCTATTCCGTAGATTCCTAACTTCCCGATAAAATCTCTTCGAGTGCTAATTTCAGCGTCGGATATTGATATTGAAAACCACTAGCTAAAGTTTGTTTCGGCAACACTTTCTGCCCTTCCAAAACAAGTTTTGCCCCGTCTCCCAAAAGCATTTCTAAAGCAAAACCTGGCACCGGCAACCAAGAAGGTCGCTTTAAAACTTCCCCTAAAGTTTGGCACAATTCATTCATCCGCACCGGATTCGGTGCTGTCGCATTCAAAACGCCTTCAACTTGCGAATTTTGCAAAGCGTACAAAATTAAATCAACCACATCCTCGCGATGAATCCAAGAAAACCACTGTTTCCCAGTGCCCAGCGGCCCGCCTGCAAAGAGTTTAAAAGGTGGCAGCATTTTTGCCAACGCGCCTCCCATTCCCAAAACTATGCCCAGCCGCAAAATTGCTAGCCGCGTTCCCGCATTTTTTGCAGGTTGGGCGGCTGCTTCCCAGTCTTTGCACACTGCTGCTAAAAAATCGTTTCCAGCGAGGCTCGTTTCATCAAACTCAGCGGTTTCGCTGGTTCCGTAATAGCCGATCGCCGATGCGCTAACAAACACAGAAGGCCTAGGATTAGCATTGACGATCGCCTCCACCAATTTTGCCGTCGTCAGTCTGCGACTGTCCAGAATTGCTTGCTGGCGCGCCTCCGTCCACCTTTCCTCCGCAATCGGAACCCCAGCTAAATTGACAACAGCGTCGCAGCCCGCGATCGAATGCAGCCAATCACCAGACTCCGCTGGAGTGTAGGCGACAACTTCCAAATTCGGATAAGCTGAAGCCGGAAAAACTCGGCTAGCCTTCGCCGCATCCCTGCTCAAAACCACCACTTGATGTCCCGCAGCTTGCAGCTTCTCCACCAGCCGGCTACCTACAAATCCCGTTGCTCCCGCGATCGCTACTTTCATCTTTTACCCGCAATGCACATTTTTAGTAGTTTAGACGATCGTCCAAACTTGTGTTAAATCATACAAAAATAAACAGCAGCCTCGATCGCCTCCCCACAAGCTTTCTGTATTTTGATTAAACTGATATGGGACGCGAGGAACACAAACCATGCCTGCAAAAAAATCAAAGCTTCTAATTGCTGCCTCCATCGCCGCAGCAGGTAGCGCTGCGGTCTACTTTTACTTCCAGGGTTTGAGCCAACAAGTATCCAACCCTCAAGACAGCGCCAAAGTTGTGCCCGACGAAGCAATGATGGCCGCGTTTATCTCCCCCAATCCCCAAGCGTTGGCCCAGTTGCAGCGATTTGGCACGCCAGGGGCTCAAAAGTTGGTCGGTCAGGGTTTGAAGACCTTTCAAGAACAAAGCTTGGCAGGCACTCAAATCGACTTTGACAGGGACTTAAAGCCTTGGTTAGGGGGGGTGATGGTCGCTTTGCTGCCCCCTGATGCTGTGACGAATACAGAGCCTCCAAAACTGCTGGTTGTAGTCAGCGTGAAAAATAAAATTAGCGCTTGGAATTTTGCTAATAAATTAAAATCTCAGCCCGGTGCAACTACTCAAGAAACCGAGTATAAAGGAGTTAAAATTTTTGAGATTGCAGAGCCAACTGGCAAGCGCTACAGTGTGGCTTTGCTGAACGACCAATTAGTGATGGCTCCTTTGAGACAGCCTGTGGAATTGGCGATCGATACTTTTAAAGGAGAACCCTCTCTCGCTACGCAGCCGAGCACAACTAAGTTTTTTGCAGAGAGTGCTGGTGTCAAGAATCCGATCGCAACTGTTTATATTGCTGACTATGCTGCTGCAATTGAGCAATTGAAAGCTAATTTGCCCGGAGATATCCAGTTGCCTTGGACATTGTTTTCGCAGTTCCAACAAGTTAAGTCTTTGGTTGCGGGCATTGGGGCGGACAGTGCGGGATTGAGGGTAAAAACTATTGCTCAGTTAGACCCTAAATTCGTCCAGCAAAATCCACAAGTCGCATCGAAATTGTTACCCAGATTTCCCGGCGAAACTATTGCTTTAGTCGGCGGCAAGGGACTAGATCAAATTTGGTCGCAAGCGACAGCCCAGGCACAAGATAGCCCGGAAGTTGACAGGGGAGTTCAGCAGGTGAGGAGTAGTTTTAAGCGGTTGGATTTGGATGCGGATCGAGATGTTTTTGGTTGGATGAATGGGGAATTTGCGATCGGGGCGATCGGTTCGGATCAAGGGATTTTGTCTCAGTTGGGGATGGGGGCGGCGATGATTTTTGAAACGAGCGATCGCCCTGCTGCAGAAGCAACTCTGAAAAAACTCGATGCGATCGCCAAAAGCAATGCTACAGTCAGTGTCGCCCCTAGAACCGTTGAGGGCAAAGAAGTTACGGAGTGGCAAATACCCCAGCAAGGCACTTTATTCGGGCACGGTTGGCTGAATGAAAATTCTGTGTTTGTAGCTTTCGGCGGGCCTTTAGTTGATGTGATTACTTCGACGCCACCGCAACCGTTAAGCAGCAGTCCGAGTTTTCAGGCGATCGCCACTTCTTTACCGCGGGCCAACCAAGGTTACTTTTACATAGATATGGAAAAAACCATGTCTTGGGCTAACCAATATTTGCTCGCAGTACAGCCAAATTTAGTTTCGCCGCCCGCCGCTGAATTGCTCAATTCTCTCCGAGGAGTTAGCGTCGCCACAGCTTCTACACAACCGACAACTGCTCAGCTTGAGATGCTTTTTGCCTTGAAATCTAACAATTAGGGAATTGGGAATCGGGAATTGGTAATTCTTCCTTCTATCCTTCTATCCGTTAAATCCCGATTCAGTGCGCGCTGCCGGACTTTTGTATTAATAAAAAAGATGCTGCCCTCAATGGAGGGCAGCTACTCAAATAAAGCATCTTAAAGTCTCTCAAAACTTCAGAATTAACCTTCAGACATTCCTGATTTATTCGGCAATTGCAAATCATCCGGGTCTACGTAGTGACAAACTGCTTTGTCCATGCAAATTAAGGCCCAACCGGACTTATCAATGCTCATCAGCTTGTAAGACGCTGGCTGAATAAAGAAACCTTTGTGATTGCGGGTTGCTGGCTTGATGTTAACGTGGCTTTCAGTGCTCATAGTCTTACAACTCCTGGTACTAATTAACTAAGCTGGTATTCCGTCGGACTTTGTGAATCGTCTAAGTTTTCAAATACTAGCACTGACTTCCTGAGTTTTCCATAAAGTTATTTATTGATTTATTACGATGTCGTAATAAATCCAAAAGCCGATTTCCTCGATCCCCGCCCAAAAATCGACTTGTTTGCGCCGTTAGGGCTCCAGAAGCCACTGTTTAACGCGGGCGAGACTCTTCCAGTCGGGTTTTCTGGTTAATCCTTCTTCAAAATTTTTTTTAACTTCGTCGAGCAACTCTTCGGAAGCCATCACTAATTGCTGAGCCACTTCTACGTGGGGGCGCACTCCTTTTTCTTTGAGATCGAGGATCGCTACTGCTAGGTTGATGCGAGCTTGGGGGTCATGAGGGTTCAATTTTACGGCGGTTTTCGCTGCCTTTTGAGCCGGTGCGGGTTTATTTTCTAACAGGTAGAGCCACGCGAGGCTAGCCCAGGCATTGCCATTTTTGGGAGCTTTCTCGCACACTTCTTTAAACACGGGGATCAGATTAGCCGGGGCTTCGCCAGCTTGGTAGCGATCGAAACCGTCTTTAAACAATTCTTCAGGGGTCATTCGATTTTAGATTTTGGATTTTAGATTTTAGATTGGAAAGAGCATTGGGTGCGGGACGCAGTAAGGCAGTCCGAGGCATTCTCAGCAATTAGCAATTACCAATCCCCAATGCCCTATTTTCCAATTTATGTAGAAAATGAACTGCCACAGCCGCAAGTTTGAGTTGCGTTGGGGTTAGTAAACTGAAAACCGCCCCCGATCATAGCATCGCTGAAGTCGAGAACCAAACCGTAGAGATAAAGAATGCTCTTGCGATCGCAAACTACCTGAAAACCATCGTAGTCGAACACTTCATCGTCGGATTTCACAGTGCTGGGGTCTGCGAAATCCATGACGTAAGACATACCAGAGCAGCCGCCCTGGCGCACCCCTACCCGCAAGCAGAGGTCTTTACCTTGTTTCTCTCTCAGAGCTAAAACTTGACGGACAGCAGAGTCCGTCATTTGAATGCCGCGCTTTTCAGAAATGGCTTGAGTCATCAGAAATATGGGTTAGAAACCCCGTCCTTTTAGGACGGCTTTACATTGAGTTAAAACTTTTGTGGGGTGGAGGGGTATGGTTGCCCCTCCGGCGAGGTATGGTTGCCTCAATCTCCTTTCGGAGTAAAGTTAGCTTCGCCAATGTTTTAAGAGCTTGTTAGGCTGAAAGCACTGTAAAGCGTGACCTTAGAACTGTTTAACTCTCAACGACAGAGCAAGGAACTAGCTACGCATCCCAGGGTGTCGTGACTCGAAAAACGTAGTCAGTTAAGACTTAGGCTGGTCAGAACGGCTTGTTAGATTTCTCCTTCAAGCCTCATGCCTTTAGGCTGAGGTTCCTGACAATTTGCCGAACTCCTGAGATTGTCTAATGCTAAGAGTGTAATCTTATCCCTCCATTGTACAGGCATTCGCCAGAAGGCATAAGGTTAGATGCTGAAGGCCGAATTTTTAGCTTCTAATTTTTAATTCCCGTGGGGCCTCGTTCCCCAGCTCGATGTCCTCTCCCCCTATAGGGTTTATGATTGATAAGCAGCGGTTGACCGGCTACCGGCACCGCAACAATGCTTCACCCAACGGGCTTACTCTATGGCAGCGCTGAATCGCACTACTCTTCGTCGGCTACAAAACTTACCTCAAATTCCCAGCGTGTGGGAGGGCGATCGCCGACCCTTATCTAATGCTGACTCACACATGATGCTAGATGACGATGACGTTCTAGAAGCTGGTGGCGAGTGCATTCTCTGGGTCGATGGCTCCGAAGGAGTCGTGAGGGCTATGGACATGGTAGGCCCAGATGCCGGCCCAGAGGCGCTCGTCCGGGCCCTGTTACGGGCAATGGAACATCCCCAAAGTCCGGCTCCCGCAGGTCGGCCCCAAAAAATAGTAGTCAAAAACCGAGAAATTCAATTTTATCTGCGGGGCGTACTTCAAGATTTAGGCATTTCCATTGACTACGTGCCGGAATTGCCCCTAATTGACGAAATATTTCGCGGCATGGAAGAGGTCGCCATCAACAGACCTCCTGAGTTGCCCCCTCAGTATGCTGAAGTTTTAATGGAAAAAGCTGCTCACATTTGGCAAGATGCTCCGTGGCGGACTTTGAGCGAACACCAAATTATATCTATTGAAATCAATCAGTGGGATGTCGCCAGCCTCTACGTGTCCGTATTGGGGCAAGGCAGAATGGATTACGGAGTTTTACTGTACCGTTCTCTAGAATCCTTGAAACGGTTTCGTGAACGAGTCGTCAACGATGAATCTTTTGAAGATTTAGAACAGGCTTTTTTAGGGCAAGACTGTTTGTTTGTTACCTTTGAAAGTTCAGCAGATATTGATGAGGACGACGAGGACGAAATTGATTTAGCCGATTTGCCTCCATCGGAAATTGAACCAAATTTCGGCAACCTACATCCTTTAGAAGGATTGCGATCGATTCTTTACGAAGAAGAAGCCCTCACGATGTTAGTTGCTCTCGAAGCATTTCACCGCTTTTTCCGCAACGGCCGCCGGAAATTGGGCTCAGACACTTTTCCCACTCTTAGCAGCCGCTACCGCATCCCAGTGCCGCAGCCTGACGGAGAAATTCAACAGGTATCCGTTAAAGTTTCCACGATGCCCGATGTATCGGACGAATTATTACAGATGCTCGGTGATGACGATGATGACGATGATGACGATGATGATGAATTTGACAAACCACTGCTGCGGGACGATTTGGTGCCGCAAAATTCATTTTTGAGTCTCGGCGCCGTACCTTGGGAAACGGTAGATTTCCTGCGCCAAAGTGTCCAGTTTCACCAAGGTGCAGAAGTTGATATTAATACCGCCGGAGATGGTTTGCCGGTGGTGATGATCCAAACTTCTCATCCGAAGGCAAAAACTATGATTCAGGATTTGAAAGAAGCTGGAGGCGTGAAGGGGATTGGTTTTAATCCGGGCGAAAATCCTTTTCAGGATGAGCAATTCGACTTGGGTATTTTGCAAACTAAAAATGGGGAGCTGTATTTGTTTGGGGAGTTTAATGAAGACGATCCGGTGCATCAGGAAGCTCGCAAGAAGTGGGACCGCCGCTGTAAATTAACCAACGGTTGGTGCGGTTTGATTATTGCTAAAGGGTTGATGGGTGCTTCTCGCGGTCAGCCTCAGTTTAAGGATATGATCGCTTTGCTTGAGGTGCGCTGGGTGTCTGCTAAAGAGTTGGGAATTGGGCCGCTTCAGTTGATGCCGATGTTTTAAAGTTAGTTGACTGTTGGCTGTTGACTGTTGACTGTTGTGAGAAGGAAGAGGTAAAAGTAATATGTAAGGTGCGCCCCAGCGCACCATAGTTTTTAAATTATTAAGGAAAATGATTAGGTCAAATTCTACTCAAAAGCGAGAAGTGTTAGTCGCCCTTGATGCTGAATTCGCGGAGAAAATAGACCAGCTTACTGATGATTGGACGGAGGCGATCGAACAAGCTCTCCGTCTCTGGTACGCTAAGCAAATAGAAGATAAGTTGCGGAAGTTTTATCAAAACCGCAGCCCCGAAGATATTGAGGAGGAAAAAGAGTGGTTTAATTTTGTAGAGGAACAGATACAAGAAACATGGAACAGCGATGGACTCTAACTCAACAGGAAAAACTTATCCCCGCCAAGGTGAGATTTACCTTTCAAGGGCTTTGCGTCAGTTAGGAGATACCAAAAAAAGACCTGTAGTTGTGGTTTCTCCCGATATCCGCAACGAGTTTACTGATTCTGTAATTGTTGTTCCTTTCACAAGTAACCGGCAAGGAGTAGAAAATCCTACTGGTGTCTTGATTCCTGCGGGTGAGGGAGGATTGCAAGCTGATGCTCTAGCTGTATGTGAAAACGTTTCTGCTTTGCGGCAGACATTCCTAGAACAAGGCCCTTACGGTCAACTTAGTGCCGATGTCCTAGCAAGAATTCAGAGGGCTGTACAACTGTCGATCGGCATTTATGAACTTTGAATGTTTCGGAAATTCTAAATTTTGTTACAATTTGTAAAAATACTGTAAAGGATAGGTAAAATGCGGGTTGCGATCGCAGGTGCGGGACTGGCTGGAATGACCACAGCAGTCGATTTAGTGGAGGCCGGCCACGAAGTAGAAATTTTTGAATCCCGCCCCTTTGTCGGCGGCAAAGTCGGCAGTTGGGTAGATCCAGACGGCAATCACGTCGAAATGGGTTTGCACGTCTTCTTCGGCTGCTATTATAACTTATTTGCCTTGATGAAAAAAGTGGGAGCTTTTGACGATTTGCTCCTCAAAGAACACGTCCACACTTTTATCAATCGAGGCGGCGAAACTGGTTCTTTGGATTTCCGCTTTCCCGTGGGTGCTCCTTTGCACGGATTGAAGGCATTTTTTACTACATCCCAGCTATCCGTACAAGACAAAATTCAAAATGCGATCGCCCTGGGAACTAGCCCGATCGTCCGGGGTTTGATAGACTTTGAAGGAGCGATGAAAACTATCCGCGATTTGGATAAAGTTAGCTTCGCTGACTGGTTCCGCAGTCAAGGGGGCAACCAAAACTCGCTCAAAAGAATGTGGAATCCGATCGCCTACGCACTGGGTTTTATCGACACTGAAAATATTTCAGCCCGGTGTATGTTGACAATATTTCAATTCTTTGCATCAAAAACCGAGGCCTCTGTCATGCGGATGCTAGCCGGTTCTCCCAACGAATATTTGCACAAACCAATTGTGGAATATTTGGAAAAGAAAGGAGCAAAAATTTACACGCGGCGCAGAGTCCGAGAAATTCAGTTTGAAGAAGGCGAAGAAACCCGCGTAACAGGCTTGGTAGTAGCCAACGGCGAAACAGAAGAAAATATTACCGCAGACGCTTACGTTTTCGCCTGCGACGTACCAGGAATTCAGAAAATCTTGCCCCCAGCTTGGCGCAAATGGTCAGAATTTGACAACATTTATAAATTAGATGCTGTGCCGGTTGCTACAGTGCAATTGCGGTTCGACGGTTGGGTAACGGAATTGGAAGACGAAGCCAAGCGCAAACAGTTGAGCCACGCTGTCGGCATCGATAATTTGCTATATTCAGCAGATGCAGATTTTTCCTGTTTTGCTGATTTGGCGCTAACAAGTCCCAAGGATTATTATAAGGAAGGACAAGGTTCTCTGTTGCAGTTGGTGCTGACACCGGGAGATCCGTTTATTAAACAAAGCAATGAGGCGATCGCCCAACACGTACTTAAGCAAGTTCAGGATTTATTTCCCTCAGCGCGGGAATTAAACATGACTTGGTACAGTGTAGTGAAGCTAGCTCAATCTTTGTATCGCGAAGCACCGGGAATGGATGTTTTCCGCCCTGCTCAAAAAACTCCGATCGCCAATTTCTTTCTAGCAGGAAGTTACACTCAGCAAGACTACATTGATAGTATGGAAGGAGCGACACTTTCAGGCCATCAAGCGGCTAAGGCAATTCTCGAAGCTTACAGTCATTAGTCCATTGTTTCTCAGGATTCGATCCCCCCTAACCCCCCTTAAGAAGGGGGGGACAAGAGTGTTCTCAAAGTCTCCCTTAATAAGTGGGGGGGCAACAGTGTTCTCAAAGTCAACCCCTACTCCCCTTCTTAAGGGGGATTTAGGGGGATCTAGATTCGACAATAAACGAGAAATCCACAATCTAAAATCTAAAATCTAAAATCTAAAATCCCATGACTGATTGGTTAGAACACAGTGTCCAAGTAGAAGTGGCAATTCCCATCGAATTAGCGTGGCAACTCTGGTCAGATTTAGAGCAAATGCCGCGCTGGATGAAGTGGATAGAATCTGTTCATGTTCTTGAAGAAGATCCAGAGTTATCTCGCTGGAAACTCGCAACAGGCGGGTTAGAATTTAGCTGGCTTTCTCGGATTCTCAAATTAGTGCCGAATCAGATAATTCAGTGGGAATCGGTAGACGGTTTGCCAAATCGAGGGGCCGTAAGATTTTACGATCGCAAAGACAGCAGTATCGTCAAGCTGACAGTGGCTTACGGAATTCCCGGCTGGCTGGGAAAATTGATGGATAACCTATTTCTGGGCCGCGTGGTTGAATCGACAATTCAGGCTGACTTGGAAAGGTTTAAAGAGTATGCTCTGAAAGTAAAAGCCACATCTTAAATTCTGAGGACTAAAGTCCTTTGGTTTTTAATTGTAACGCGAGAGTCGATCGCGCTTGGGCGTCAGTATCATAGAGATGTGCTGCTGATTCCTTCTAGGTTTAGTTATGAGTTATTGCCTAAACCCCGCCTGTCAAAACCCGCAAAATGCCGATCGTACCCAATTCTGCCTGAATTGCGGCTCCAAACTGTTGCTCAGAGAGCGTTACCGCGCCATCAAACCCCTTGGGCGCGGCGGTTTCGGCCGCACTTTTTTAGCAATAGACCAAGACAAACCCTCAAAACCGCGCTGTGCAATTAAACAGTTTTTCCCCCTATCCCAAGGTACCAGCAGCAGCGAGAAAGCAGCAGAATTATTCAACCGAGAAGCGGTGCGCCTGGACGAGTTGGGGAAACACCCGCAAATTCCCGAACTGTTGGCGCACTTTCAGCAGGAACGCTATCAGTATTTGGTACAGGAATTTATAGAAGGTCAGAATTTACAGGAAGAGTTGGCGCGGACTGGGCCTTTCAGCGAAAGTAAGATTCTCAGTCTGCTGAAGGATTTATTGCCAGTATTGCAGTTCGTGCACGATCGCAGTGTAATTCACCGAGATATTAAACCCCCCAATATTATCCGCCGCCGCCTTTCTCAAACTCCCACCATTTATACTTACCCCACATTAACCGGGGAATTAGTTTTAGTGGATTTTGGCGCTGCAAAACTTGTGGAGGGTTTGAGAGAAACCGGTACAGTCATCGGTTCTCCCGAATTTGTGGCGCCGGAACAAATTAGAGGTCAAGCGGTTTATGCCAGCGATTTGTACAGTTTGGGAGTAACTTGCATTTATTTACTGACTCAAATATCTCCTTTTGATTTGTTTGATATCAATCAAGATGCTTGGGTTTGGCGAGACTTTTTGAAGGTTCCAATTGATCCGAAATTAAGTCGCATCCTCGACAAAATGATCGAATCGAGTCTCAGTCGGCGCTACAAATCTGTAGCTGAGGTATTGCAAGATTTGCAGCCTCCGCAGTCGGCGGGGGCGGACACGGGGGCGGGCACGGGGGCGGGCACGGGGGCGGGCACGGGGGCACCGCCCCTACCAGCGCCTACAATTCCCGTGCCGCAGAGGACGGCTGTGGTGCAGAATGCCGTGCCGCCAACGGTTGCAGGCACCATTTTACCTGTGCCACCGATGCAGCGGGTTGTACCGGCACGCGCGCCTAGTTGGAGGTGTGTTCATACTCTGGTAGGGCATTCTAATGCTGTTACGTCGGTAGCTTTCAGTCCTGATGGCACGACTTTAGCTAGCGGCAGTGAGGACAAGACGATTGAGATGTGGAAGTTGGAGACTGGTAGGCGGTGGTACACTCTTACGGGTCATTCTGACTGGGTGACTTGTGTGGCGTTTAGTCCTGATGGCGCGACTTTGGCTAGTGGCGGCCGGGACAAAATGATTCATATTTGGAATTTGAATAAGGGTAAGTGGTGGTACGCTTTGCCTGGTCATTCTGACAGGGTTGCTGCTGTGGCGTTTAGTCGGGATGGTCAGGTTTTGGCTAGCGGCAGTCGGGACAAAACTGTGCAGTTGTGGAATTTGAATAAGGGAAGGCGGATGTCGGCTTTGACTGGTCACGCTGGCGGGGTGGAGGCGGTGGCTTTTAGTCCTGGCGGGGAGTTTTTGGCTAGCGGCAGTCGGGACAAGACTGTGCAGTTGTGGGATTGGCAAAATGGTCGATCGATTTGTACTTTAGCAGAACACGGGGATTGGGTGCGGGCGATCGTTTTTGCTCCGATTTCTTCTATCTCCCCCCCTTCTCAAGGGGGGGCTGGGGGGGGATCTGTTTTGGCCACGGGGAGTCGGGATGGTACGGCGAAGCTGTGGCGGGTGGATGCACAGGGGCGTGGAACGCTGTTGCGGAGTATGAGGGACAATTCTGGGGATGTTTTGTGTGTGGCGTTGAGTCCCGATGGTCGGGTTTTGGCGACGGGGAGTCGGGATGGCACGATTTATTTGTGGGATGCGGGTACGGGGGGTTTGCTGGAAATTCTGACCGGCCACGGGGGGGAGGTTTTGTCGGTGGCGTTTAGTGCTGATGGGGGGAGTTTGGCTAGCGGTGCGGGCGATCGAACTGTGAAGATTTGGCGGGGGATTGGGCATTAGGGGCTATGTCAAGAGTGCCTGCTTAAAAAATTTCATAATTTATGCTTGACAGGCGATCGAATGTTCTGCTATATTAGGAATTCGTGAGGACGCATAGCTCAGTTGGTTAGAGCACTACGTTGACATCGTAGGGGTCACTGGTTCGAGTCCAGTTGTGTCCATCTTATTAAACTCGCTCTGTGTAGCGGGTTTTGTTGTTTTGGGTTGTATCGCATCCGTAAAGTATGGCGAGACTGTGATTCCGGTTTGGTGCGATCGGATTCATCAGCGATTACAGGCACGATTGGCGGGGTAAGGAAAGTAGTGTATCCTTAAATGTGGATGCTCTGAGGGAAGCTAAACACACCACAGGCGGATTGGGAAGCCTAAGATTAGGATGATGAATAAACCACATTTAGAAGCCGTAGGAAAGGTACTAATACAGTAATACAAATACATAAAACTTGCCTGGATGAATGCTACCTAACTTATGAAAACGCTTGCCTCACCTAATTTAATGATTTAATAGCACATGATTAGTCCAAAGGACTCAAATGTCAAATCTGCAAGGAAGTACCACAGAGACAAAGCTCTAACCTCTCTGGAACTATTTGCAGGAGCCGGAGGGCTAGCTCTAGGCGTCCATGCCGCTGGCTTTCAGCTTGTGGGTCTTGTTGAACAGGATAAATTTGCTGTAGAGACTCTCCGCCATAATAGTCAAGAAATATTGGGTTTGAATCCTGACCTTGTTCTACATTGCGATGCCCGAAAAGTAGATTACAAGCAATTTGTAAGTGTGGATTTGCTCTCTGCGGGCCCGCCTTGCCAACCCTTTTCTACGGCTGGCCGTAGTGTTGGAAAAGACGACCCCAGAAATATGTTTCCAGTGTTTGTTGAGGCTGTAGCATTGCTTATGCCAAAAGCGATTTTGGTGGAAAATGTTAAAGGCTTACTTAGAGAAAAATTTCAAGATTATTTTAACTACATCTTGAAGTGTATTGAATTTCCTTTAGAAAAAATTAGAGAAGGAGAGGACTGGCTTAATCATTATCAAAGGTTACAAAAAATAAAAAAAAATGAAATCCTCACTTGTGAACAGTATGATGTGGCTTTCCAAGTGGTAGATACTGCTGACTTTGGTATTCCTCAGCGGCGGGAACGAGTGGTTATCACTGCATTCCGTCGAGATTTGGGAATCGAAGCTTTCACCCTAAAAGAGACTCATAGTAAAGAAGCCCTCCTCATCGACCAGTGGATTACTGGCACATATTGGAAACGTCATCATGTATCTCCCCATGATTACCTAGGTCCGAAGGACAAGAAGATTCTCAATCAGTTAGAGAACAAATCCCCGATCATTAATATTAATGAGCGATTACCTTGGCGAACTGTACGAGATGTGGTGAGTAATCTGCCTGAACCAGTTCATCGGGGTTGTCAAGAAAACTTTTCTAATCACGTTCAGCATCCTGGCGCTCGCACTTACAGATGCCATATCGGGAGTTTCTATGATTATCCTGCCAAGGCTTTGAAAGCTGGTACAAATGGCACACCGGGAGGTGAGAATATAGTACGTATGCCACCTGATGACGCAGTACGTTACTTCACTACAAGAGAATCTGCTCGTTTACACACATTTCCCGACAAGTGGCGCTTCTACGGGACTTGGGGAGCTTGCATTAGACAACTCGGCAACGCCGTACCTGTCGATATGGCCAAGCTATTTGCAGAAGAAATATATCAGCGCCTAATAAACGTGGAATAATTAACTCAGGAGGAAAACCATGACCAACAAAACAGCGGTAGATATTACCCCTAGTCCACGGATTTTACAAGTTCTTGGTGAGATTGAGTTCAAGCCTTGGCAATGCGTAGCGGAACTTATTGATAATGCCATTGACGAATTTTTGAAAATGAAGCGTGCAGGTACACCCATTCAAAATCCCACAGTGACTGTAGCCTTCGGCAGGGATACCGTAGTGGTCAAAGATAATGGGCCAGGGATGTCGCTTGACGATCTTGAACTGGCAGTGAAAGCTGGGTGGACTAAAAATGAACGGTTCGGTAGTCTTGGACTGTATGGGGTTGGTTTTAATATTGCCACTGCTCGTCTAGGCTACATGACTAGAATTTGGACAACTCGTTCTGGAGATCCAACTTGGTATGGACTCGAAATCGATCTTCAAAAAATGGCGAAGGGACAAAATTACTCACTTGAGGTCAAGAGTAGAACAAAGTCCGATCATTGTTCAAGTGGAACCGAAATTGAAGTTTCTAAAATTAAACAAGATTGGAAAGATCTACTAGCTAAGGAGAACTGGGTTCGCCAAAATATAACGGATAAACTTTCAAGAATATACGGTGCAATGCTACGCGCGACAAACCCACAGCCGATTAGTTTTTTACTGCGTGTAAATAATAGAAATGTTTCGGCTTGGGAACACTGTGTTTGGCCAGCAGATATGGAGGTCTACAGGAAAAATGAAGGAAATGTAAGACCCATTCAGGAGTTTAATCTTCTTTTTGGTAAAAAGTACCTTTCTCGCTCTACAAATGAAATTTTTGATACGCCGCCGGAAGGCTTGCCAGAAGATGATATTATAGAAATTCAGGAAAGGGTTTACGGATGGATAGGTATTCAAAGGTATGCTGACGAGACTGATTTTGGCGTGGATATTCTTCGTAATGGTCGCAAGATTGAGGTCGCCTGTAAAGATATTTTTACTTGGGAAGATGTCAACGGTAGAGTTATTTCTGAATATCCAATCGACGATCCACGAAATCGCGGACGTATCGTTGGAGAAATTCATTTGGATCATGGTTATGTACACTACACGAAAGATCGTTTCGAGCGCGAACATTCAAGTTGGAAGCAATTACTGATTGCAGTACGTAATAATGAACCTCTGACAAACCGTCAACGAGAGGGATATACAGGAGTCAACGAGTCCTATCTGGGAATTTTACACCGAACATTCCGTCGTAATTCTCCCTTGTCCAATAAGAAGGAAAATCAGTCCGCTTGGAAAGATCTTCTTTTTATAAAGGATAACGACACAGCGAAAAAGTGGGCTGAGAAGTACAGGAAGGGAGAAGCTGAATACCGTGAAGATGACAAATGGCGACAAGAACTAGAAAAAGATAACCCTTCACAACCCTTAAGAGCTAGTCAGGGTAACGATAGCGGTCAGATTAACATCCTAGAGATCGACGGTCAAGACAACGACCCCATCCTAGGTGTCAGTGACAATCATGCTGACGATATTAACTCAGATATCGATAGTGGTGAGGATTCTAGCGCTGTGCAACCGCCGCAGGTGCGACGCACTCTGATGCCTGAATTGAGCCTTAACATAACCGGAATCGGTGCTTCCGGGAAATCATACGATGTTGAGGTCTATGCTGTAGAAGCGTCCCGTACAACCTCTAATCCGCCGTGGCAGAGTCGAGCAACAGCTAGAGGCGTGTACGAAATCGATATCAATCTTGAACATCCTGCATTTAACTCAACGTCGCTGCAAGTGCGTGATGCAGTATTAGCCGAAGTTGCTTACATCATCACGTCGGAAGAAGCAGCGAATTTAGGGGCGATCGGTAGAGTAAATTACGCAGATATACTTGTTGCTTTGCGTAATCGATACTCAGTGATGGATTCGCTCGAACCGAATCGGCTTCGTCTCGAAATTGATGAGCTACGCAAGCGATTAACTAAATGCCTGTCGAAAATATTTCCCGGTGGTGAACACCAACCACTGTTTGAGGCTCTACCGCAGGAGGATATTCAAAGAATCGAACTGGCTCAGGCTCGCAGAACTGGCACTGTATCCATCATTGACTACCTAGAAATGCGCCACTTAGCTGATCTGCTTCAGCGCCGTCCAGCTTTGCTCTTTGAGGCAGGTTGCTTTAATCAACCTTGGACTCCACCAACACTCGCTGAGAATCCAGCGTTGCTCGAAGAATACCGAAAGCCATTGCTTCGAGACTTATTAGTGCCTATGATCGAGATGGCAGAATTTACAAACCCACTCTCTTCAGTTCTCGATCCCACAATGACCTACCTCGCGCTAATTCGTGCGTGTGTTAATCGGTTACGAGAGTTTTTGGCAGACGAACTAAACCATGTTTGACATTTTTGATGACACGCTTCTTCGATACGGGCCTTGGCAAGAGTTTGAACGCAATATGGCACGACTTCTGTTACACGCGGGCTGGAAAGATCCAAGGATTATTGGGCGGGGTGGTGACGGAGGAGCAGATGTATTAGCAGTTCGTCCCAAGGCAGAAATTTGGCTTTTTCAGTGCAAGTTCTCCTCAAAGTCAGCACCGGGAAAGGAGGCAATTGATGAGGTGCGAAAAGCCGGTAAGCTATATGGTGCTGATGCTTTGTGTGTAGTTACGTCTCAACATCCAACGCGATTTTTTGAGAAAGAACTTGCCCGGTTGAAAGCTTTGGGACTCCCGATCAGTCATATAGGGCCAGACCAACTTAAAGCAACTGCTCAACGTGTACCTCTATATCCACCAGGGAGAGTGGAGCTTTATGAATACCAGAAGGATGCTGTAGAACAATTGAGAGCGGCGGTTCTGGAGGCTGGACGGGGGCAATTAGTTCTTGCAACTGGACTGGGGAAAACAGTTGTCGTAGCTGAATTAGTGGCGGATCTTTTAGCGGATGACCTCCTTGAAGAAGGTCGAGTTCTGGTTTTGGCACATACAGTCTCGCTAGTAGATCAGTTGTTAGTGAAATTCTGGCGTCATCTGCCAAAAACAGTTGCAACGCATCGTTTGGCCCAAGGAGAAAGACCTATTTCCTTTGAGGGGATTACATTTGCGACAGTGCAATCTTTTGCAAACCTAAACGATCCTCCCTATTTTGACCTCGTTATCGTCGATGAAGCGCACCATCTAGGAGCGCCAGAATATCTAAGAACTGTTGAGCGGTTAAACCCAACGAAACTTGTTGGTGTAACTGCAACGCCTTGGCGCTCTGATGGCGTCTCGCTCAACCACATACTCGGCTCTCCTGTATTCTCGATGGGAATCAAGGAGGGACTAGCAGACGGTTTTCTTTCGGACGTTGATTACCGAATTTACCTTGACAATATAGATTGGAACTTTGTGGCGCAGCGATCCCAGTATGGATACACCCTAGCACAACTCAACAAGCGGTTGCTAATTCCAACAAGAGACGAGGAGGCAATCCATGAAATCAGAAGAGTGTACGACTTAGAGAGGCGCTGCCAGGGGCTGGTATTCAGTCCCTCTCAAACGCACGCTCGGAGCTTTGCAAGCGACTTGCGACGCAACGGATTCACAGCAGCAGCATTGACAAGCGACGACCATCATACAGAACGATATAAGAGGATAGCAAATTTTTCTTCTGGCAAACTACAGTTCCTTTGTGTTGTCGATATTTTCAATGAGGGAATTGACGTTCCAAATGTCGATCTTCTTGTCTTCCTGCGGGTTACGCACAGTCGAAGAATCTTTGTGCAACAGCTTGGTCGGGGACTGCGATTAAGTCCGGCCAAACGCAACGTAATTGTACTCGACTTTGCCGCTGATATTCGCCGTATACACGCAGCTCTAGACCTCACATCTACTCCGGACAAATCGGCTATTGAACACCTTCTCCTGTCACACGCATATGTATCGTTCACCAACAAGTCGCTTGGTAACTTCTTCTATGAATGGATCGCCGATCTTAGTAACATACAAGACTGTGAGGAGGATGAGGTAGTTAAACTGCCAATCATAGACCCGCACCATTTTAATTTTCCCGATCCACTAGATTGAGCGAAGAGAGTTACAAGTGACCGAATCTGAAATTGCAGAAATTAAGAAAGACGTAATGCGGCGCGTACACAAAATTGCCGATGAGGCGGATTGGCGGCATCTCACAATTAATCAGCGTACATTATACTACAAAAACTGGACATCTAATCCTGAAATAGGGGGGCGCTTGTCCCAAATTATGGAACTAGAACGAGTCAGGGTGTACCTGAAAGATACAGTTATGAAGTCTTATTCTCGCACCCAACGTCTTGATATTCGCACGTTGATAGCCTCTATGTCACTGCCATGCGAATATGTTACCCAAAAATTTATCAAACCCCAAGGGTTGCTTTGCAATGGCACCGATCTCTACACGCTAACAGTAGCTAAGGAGTGGAAGACTGCTCTGCTAAGCGCTTTTGAGCGAGGTTACGAACTAAAAAACCTCAATCGAAATACAGTGTTTATCATTGAACATACAACAAGTCGTTTTGTCGATCAGTCGTACCGAGACATGATAGCTACCGCAGCCGAACGACTGACCATTGATATTCATTGGGTGACATAAACCAGATTACTTAATAGATATAAGTTTATTTTTCCCTCAGCTCTTTCCTCGAATTTTAATTTGTCTGCTCACTAACCTCAGACAAGTTTTTGGTATAGTGCCATCTCTCGAAACTCGATATAACATCGATAACATAATCCATCCACCCAGATGGCTGGAACCTTAAACCTTGCCCCACAGTTCGGACACTCCGACAGCAATCGCAACTGATACTGATCCCACCCCGTTGTCGTCTTAAACCGCCACTCAATATAGCAGTTATCAGTTACCGACAACACAGGGTAGCTACCGATGTAGTGGAGTTATAGGTCGTTTTAAAATTTGTTGAACAACCCCATAATAATTAGGATTTTCTAACCCTTCTAATTCATGTTTGATATCTTCCCAATCCCCTAATTTACTTTTCCACATACCATCCTCTTCTTGTCTCGCAACGTGCTGGGGTTCACCGTCATAGGTGTATATTGCTATCTTTTCAAACCCCGGTTCAAAGTCACGATTCTCGCAACAGTCATATCCAATAGTTTGATAAGCCTTGATAAAAGCGTCCAGTGTTAACTCTCTTGGCACACCCTCGGGCCAGTATCCATCAGGATCTACCGGGTCCCATCTACAGTCTTCTTCGCCAGCCGCGAAAGCAAAGCAATTGTAATCTACAGTTTCTTCACTTGTTACTTCATATTTAGTACGATCTAAATTAGGAAATCTCAAGATTTTACGGTAATCCAACCTACCACTCATAACCGTGTTCTTTTCCCCATTGTATCCACGCTTGAGCCATTTGCTTCATTCGACCACGCTGTTCAGGTTTTACGGGATTATCACCAGTAATTGCCCTCAACGCCCAAAACCAATGGTCAGGTTTTTGTTCGAGATCGCGCAAAATTAACGGGACAACAGGGGGCCCCATACCAATAATTCTCTGATAAGCCTGGTGAATTGACTTCTGTGTAACGAATGACAGCATCCTCGTTTCTGCACGCCATTCTTCTGCGAGGCTATTAAACTCGGCTTCCACTTCTACCTTACTTTTAATGGGGTATTTATAAGCAGTAATAACGAATTATCTCCCTAATTTTAAAAGGCTCTTGATTATTAATTTTGAGGACTGTAGGAAAACGTAATTGCCCCACCACCTCTATTAAAGGAGTTTGCTGATAAATGACTCGTTGGTAATCAGGTAGTTTCATTTTAGGACGTGGTTACTTCATAAGTGTATTTTATATCTTCCTCATAAAAATCTTTAAATCATTGATAATGCTGCACCTGCTTTTGCTAGTTTGTTCCTGAAAACATTGTAAAGCATTTTTGACAAATGAAATGATATCAAATCCGATCGCCCCCAGCCCACCAGTCCGCCAGTCCATTTCAGGACACGGCACCGCGCCGTGTCCTTACCCGTAACTTATCGGCGACAGCCTTCGGCGATCGCCCTTAACACCGCTAGCCGCACTTCTGGATGAAATTTCTCAAGCCCGTTAGCCCGAAAAATCCAGTGTCCGCCGCCCGCGTGCTCGATCGCAATTTTCTGACCGTCAGGCAAAACTATTTGCCACCAATTCAACACACTGGCTTTAATAAGGTGGCACTGAATTTCGTTCAGTTGAGCCTCCATTAATTTCAGTTGACGCATGATAGGATTTTGGGCAGATGACTTCATGATTTTTCTCATTAAATGAATTCGACTGTTTCTCGGCTTGGATTTCACTTTGCCGATTTTTGAACTTAACTTCACCTTCCGAAGTTTTCGCCTTAACTTCCCTTTCCGAAGTTTTCGCCTTCACTTCCGTTTTACCACCTTTAGGCTCAACTTTGACTCCAAAACCTTTAGACTTAACTTTTCTTGGGGCAGAAGTTGAAGTCGGTTCCGTGGTCGGCTTCTTAAACTCCGCGTCTAATTGGTCTAAAATCTCCTCTTGTTCGGGAGTATGTTCCGCTGGCTGGTCTGAATTTCTGGGATTGTATTCGTCAACCAACCTGGCCAAAAATTCCGAAATTGACAGTCCGGCTGCGGCTGCTTTTTTCGTTAAAAGGGCGTAGGTGTCGGTTTTAATCCGAATTTGTTTGAGCCGGAGGTTGGGATTGTTGTCAACGGTTTCAGCAATAGTTACTGCGGTAATCCTTTCTTTTGGTATGACATCGACAACTTCTTGCCACTTTTCCTGTAAACGACAGTCGCCGTATTGGTCGGTAATTGCGTGTTTGAACAAAGGGACAACTTGAGCAACGCAGCTAGGCAAAATCTCAAATCCGGCTTTAATTAAGCGCAGGCAAATGCTCGCCGATTTGATAATTTGTGTGCAGTAAAAATACTGCCTGCCTAATGCTTGTTCGCAGTAACTTTTAAAAGTTTTGAACTTGTCTTTGTACAATCGCAGCTTTCGGATGGCGTCCAGCATGATTCCTTGACGCACGTAGTCTAGGAATCCCCTTTTAATTTCGCCTGTGAGATAGTCTAAATCGTGAAAGGGAGATTGATTCTGGATTTCTTCTTCAAAGTCTAGCAGCGGGCCTGCAAAGTGAAAGTTGGAGGCGACATCGCCTAGGTAGAAGTTGTCAATGGATGTGGGCATGATCGGGAATGGTTCGAGAAATGGCACGATAGCACGGAAGTTGTGCGATCGCAAAGTTGAAGTTTTGGTCTAAATCTTTGATACAATTTTGAGTTGGGCACTCTTGTGAGGTTGATCGACCTTTTACATGGCACCACCTCCTCGGCGTTGAGAAAAAAGGGGCTTGAGGTATGCGCCCAACCCCCGAAAATACGCTTGGGTATGCAAGCACAATTGATAGACACGAAAAATAAGGCGGTTATTCAAACCTGCACGTTTTGAATGTTCGGCTCGCTCGGCCGCCTTCTGTCATGTCCGTCACTTACAACTTTAGTTGGATAATTCATTTATGTCAACTAAAGTTGTACAACTTTAGTTTAAATGAATCAAGATATAGACTATCTCAAACCAGAAACTATTCAAGAAGCTATCCAATTGGCTGAAGCTACTCAGGAACAACTAGCCCGAAACCTAGGAGTTTCTCTAAATACAGTGAACTCCTGGGTTAATTGTCGGAAAATGCCACGGGCGGATAATTTCTTCGCCCTATGCCGGGAGTTAAAGCTTTCGCCCAAAACCGTGGCTAGATTGCTAGGCATCGATATCTCCAACATCCCTGACGATATCCCTTTGATAAGATCGCCCTCATCGAACGACAACTAACCCGCAGGGGTTCGGAAAAGTCTAGGGAAAGGGGCTTGAGTCATGCACCCAAGCCCGGAAAATACTAAGGGTATGCAGGCATAATGGGTAGAAACTACAAATAAGGCAGCTCGCTAAACCAAAGCGTTTCCACCGTCCGGCTAAAGGAGCCGCCTTTGTGTTGTCTCTATCTTTAACAAGGATACTTGTAAACAACTCGGTTGTCAACAAGTCTGCTTGTAAATTTCCTATGATATGCCCCGAAAGAAACAAACTCAAGAGTCCAAAGATATACCAGCACTGCAAATCTTGCGGGAGGCTGTGGGTTTATCGCAAGCAGCTTTAGCAAAGCAAATTCCCGACAAAACGGGCGCAAAAACCCTAAGCCAACAAGCAATCAGTAACTGGGAACGAGGACTAGACCAACCAGAACTGACCATTGCTCAAATGAAAGCTCTTTGCAAAGCTTTGGGAAAAACGCTTAACGATTTACCGAATGACTTAGGCCCACCAAATCCCGACTGACAACTTTTGTTGCTTAGTTCTAATTAGACCAACCTAAAAAAGCAGATTAGATGCCCGACTTCTTGAAGAAGTCGGGCATCTAACAAGCAAGTTATAAAAAGGATATTAAAGTAGGATTTGGTATTACTTACGGAGAACAGAAGTGATAATCACCGTGATAGTGGCGCTTGCAATCAAAGTGAAAGCAAGTTGCACAACCCATTGGGTAGCTTTCTGGTAGTTATCAAATTTGTCATTGAATCTGTCGGTTTTGTCATTAGTTTTCTCAACATCAGTTGATAATTTCTCAACTTCTGCCGATAGCTTGTCAAGCTTTTCAATAACATCGGCTAGCGTCGGCTCGTTACTTGTAGTAGTTGTCATGGTTGTTTCCTAAAATTAACAATCATCACCTACAATTATATCCTAATTTTAATAGGAATTGAGATTATCAATCACTCCGTGACTTTCCCTCTCAGAGCTTTAATATGCCCTCGCTTGGTTTTGCTGTCGAGACGCTTGCGCTGGGAACTACGAGTTGCTTTGCTGGGTTTGCGCCTTTTCGGTATGACGATCGCACTTTTAATCAGTTCTTGCAGCCGTCTCAAAGCCTCTTCCCGGTTTTGTTCCTGGCTGCGGTGTTCCTGGGCTTTGATGACAATCACGCCTTCGGAGGTGATGCGCTGGTCGTTGATTTGCAACAAACGCTGCTTGTAGCGATCGGGCAATGAGGAAGCTGGGATATCAAAGCGCAAGTGAATCGCACTCGCCACCTTATTTACATTTTGTCCCCCCGCGCCTTGAGAGCGAATCGCACTAATCTCGATTTCGCCATCTGGAATGAACACAGTATTAGAAATTTGTAACATGATGAATAATTGAAATTAAAGATAGTGAGAAAGCAGTGCATCTTTTATATATAACTTACTTTGGTAGATAAGTTATTTACAATTCTTAGCTGTCAGGATGAATTCCATGAGTATTTTTCTATCCCATAATTCTATGTCGTTAGATTCAGCAAGGTTGTAAGCATTTTTTGTAAATCTGTTGTTGGTGATTACTATGGCTTTATTTCCTTTGTAATATCTAACCGCTCCTGCTACTTCTTGAACTGCTTTAATACCAACTGGTCTTTTGGTTCTTTTTGCTTGAACCACCGTTCTTGAGCCATCTTTGTACAAAATTAGATCGGCTCCATAATCTTGACTATGTTTAGTTAAATTAACAATATAACCACAGTTAATAAAATGGAAAGCTAGAAATTTTTCAAACTCTTTGCCAGTCATTTCATCTACTTCCAGAATACCACTGTCTGATAAACATTTTCTTGGCTCTTCTTCTTTCCAGGTATCTACCCATTCCCAAATCATATTTACCGCAGCGAAAACGATAGCGGCTACTAATATAAAATCTAACATAAGATTATATTTAGTTTAAAGAAGTATTTACGAGCGTACCCGATTTACTCAGTATAGTTATCTACCCATATCACAAGCACATTGTGATCTTAATTACTGATTATCTAGGGAAACTCTGAATTTATGAGAATTGATAATAGGTGCAGGGATACAATCAATGATAACTGAAATTTTTGTCATCAATGGGTGATACAATAGCCAATTGGCTCAACTACACATCGACCTATGCCATCATCAGGAGTCCAATACTTAATTATCAATGCCCTGGAAACTCTCGACTTGCTGATCTGGAGAATATATGATGAAGAAAAAGGCTTTTGGTACATCGAAACCCCTAGTCGAGCGTTACCAAGGGCTGCTATACTACAAAGTGGCGAGATTGTTCGTATAGACGAGCTTGAAGACTATGACGAAACCGCATGATATTAGAAGAGAGCAAGACCGCAGATTAGGAGAATTAATGGCGATCGCACGTCAGCGATTCCTCGATGCAGGCGGCGATCCTCGACACCCGCCATCAGGTATAAAAGGCGATGATTACATGACAGACGCAGAAAGACAAGAAGCACTGACGATCGCCCGATCGCTCTTTAACGACGAATATATTAAAAGCTATCTCGAAAAAAAACGTCAAAACAATTTGCAACCCCAGAATAATTAGTAAGGTGCGCCGAAACGCACCCTACAAAAATTAATTAGTCCGTAGTACCGGTTTGCAGCGACTCTTTAGCAGTCTGCGTCCACTCGGAGTGGAAGAATTCACCGCGCGGTTTGTCGGTGCGCTCGTAGGTGTGAGCCCCGAAATAATCACGCTGAGCTTGCGTGAGGTTTTGCGGCAATCTTTCGCGCCGGTAGCTGTCGAAATAGTCCAGCGAGGCGCTAAATGCCGGTACTGCAATCCCCAGTTGGCAAGCAGTAGCTAACACGTCTCGCCAAGCTGATTGGCGATCGAGAATGCTCTGTTTGAACTCCGGCGCTAACAGCAAATTCGGCAACGTAGGATCGTCCTTGAAAGCTGTTTTAATCTTGTCCAAAAATCCAGCCCGAATAATACAGCCACCCTTCCAAATTCGGGAAATTTCGCTCAAACTCAAGTCATATTTGTACGACTTCGAGGCGGCGCTCAAAAGTGCCATGCCTTGCGCGTAGGAGCAAATCTTCGAGCAGTAAAGCGCATCCCGGACTTTGTTCACAAACTCTTTAGTATCGCCTTCGTACTTGCCGCTAGGCCCGGTTAGTTCTTGGGAAGCTTTGATGCGCTCGTCTTTGTAAGAAGACATGATTCTCGCATTCACCGCAGCGATAATTGTGGGAATGCTCACGCCCAATTCCAAAGCACTCATTACCGTCCAGCGGCCGGTACCTTTTTGACCGGCTGCGTCCATAATTACCTCAACTAAGGGTTGCTTAGTTTCCGGGTCGTTGTACTTGAAAATGTTAGCCGTAATTTCAATCAAAAACGAGTTGAGTTCGTCTGTGGTATTCCATTCGGCAAAAACTTCCTGCAACTGCTGGCCGTCCAATCC
Organism: Microcoleus sp. T3_D1; assembly: GCF_036700405.1. Classification (NCBI taxonomy): domain Bacteria; kingdom Bacillati; phylum Cyanobacteriota; class Cyanophyceae; order Oscillatoriales; family Microcoleaceae; genus Microcoleus; species Microcoleus sp. T3_D1. The sequence goes on along the minus strand of NZ_JAUBOV010000001.1, from coordinate 131,727 downwards.
ACCAACGTTTTTGAGCAAATCGTAGGCTTCAGCAATGAGCTGCATATCCCCGTACTCAATGCCGTTGTGAACCATCTTCACGTAGTGGCCAGCGCCACCGGGGCCGATGAATGTGACGCAGGGGCCGTCATCTACTTGAGCCGCAATTTTGACCAGAATTGGCTCTAGTAGGCCGTAAGCAGTGCGGGTGCCACCGGGCATCAAGCTAGCACCATTCAGCGCGCCTTCTTCGCCGCCGCTGATGCCCATGCCGACAAATCCCAGTCCCATCGATTCTAAATCTTTGGTGCGGCGTTCGGTGTCGTCGTAGAGCGAGTTGCCGCCGTCAATAATCATGTCGCCCGGTGACAGCATGGGTTTGAGCTGGTCGATGACCGCATCTACGGGTTTCCCAGCTTGCACCATGACTAAGATTCGGCGCGGGGTTTCTAGGGCATCGACGAATTCTGTCAGAGTCTTGGCGGCTACAATGTTCTTGCCGGGGGCGCGTAGGGCCATGAAGTCGTCGGTTTTGGCTGCTGTGCGGTTGTACACAGCCACGGAGAAGCCTCTGCTTTCGACGTTGAGCGCTAGGTTTTCGCCCATCACTGCTAGACCGATTAAACCAAAATTTTGCTTTGTCATGCTAATAACCCGCTGGTTGTTCCCGCTTGAGGATTGATTTGCGAGAGAGGAAAGCGAGGCGGGGTGTACCGCTTTCCGGTGGACTAAAAGTATTGGACAATAGACCTAGGAGGTTTAGGTTTATTTTTATATTCTCAGAATTGCTGTTTGGTAAATCAGTAGGGTTTTTTTAAGATTTAAGGGATATTAATGACGCGGACAGGTGATGATAAGGCAGGTATTATGTCGATCGCGGTAACGGTAGATACAAACAAGCGGACATTTTGAGGAAAATTTAGGAGACTGTTGTAACTATGGAAGATTTGCAGTATCTCGCGGCCTGGGTGAAGGAGCAACACGCTCGCGAGTATATTTTGACTTGGCTACTGAGTCAACAGGGGCTGTGGTGGTCTGATGGGGATATTTATCAGGCCGTTTTGCAAAAGTCGGGAAAGCTTTTGAAAGCTTATGTCCAAAAAAGGCAAGCGGGAGAGTTATTTGAGGGAATTTCTGAGAAGTTGGTGGGAGATGATAATTGGGATGATTTGGTGCTGAGTTTAGGGCGAATTGTTGCTGTTTATCAAGAGGAATTGCTGAAGCTGCAAGAGCGCGATCGCCGGGGGGATGGGGTAAAAAAAAATTTGATTAGCCAACCGTTGACTGGAGAGGCTTTGTCGCTTTTGGAGGTGCAGCAAGCTTTGCCAGATCCTCATGCGGATACGCTGACGGGGAGATAATTTGCGATCGACTTTTTGGAGGCACAAGAATCTCAGAAACCGGGTTTCTTCCTATATCTCTCGTACTCAACCAAAAATTGTCGCAGAAATCCGGTTTCTCGCCACGCAGTGAATCCCAAAAACCGGGTTTCTTCCTATATCTCTCGTACTCAACCAAAAATTGTCGCAGAAACCCGGTTTCTCGCCAGCCAACTAAAGAAAATGGATAGAGAGTCAAGGATTGAGAATAGGTGTAATATCTAGAAGAAATCCGGGAAGTACATCTTCACCCGAAAGTGTAGGCGGTTGGTCAAAAGAGAAATTAATAACTTCTGCTACCTCTTCAGACAAGCGATAGATTTCTACTAAAGGCGTTTGGGGGTCAATTAGCCAACCTAAGCGACAGCCGTTAGTTTGATAATACCGCATTTTAGCCCGCAATGTTTCTAGGGAATCAGTTTGGGAACGCAATTCTATTACAAAGTCCGGGCACAGGGGAGGAAATTTGCGCTTATCTTCTGCGGATAATGCTTCCCAACGTTCTCGGAGTACCCAAGAAACATCGGGAGAACGCTTCGCACCGTTAGGTAATTGAAAGACGGTGGAAGAGTCAAAGACTTTTCCTAATTGAGTCCGTTCATTCCACAAGCCGACTCGTAGGTTGAGATCGGAATTTCTGATGCCGCTTTCGCCGCCTGTTGGAGGCATAATAATTAGTTCTCCTTCGGGGGTTTGTTCTAATCGCCACTCTTCATTAGCGATGGACAATTGATAAAATTGTTCGTCGGTTAAAGCGACGGCTGCAGGTAGGTTGAGAGTTATAGTTTCCATCGTTGATATTATCGCCAACTAGGTTGGTTTTATTATAGCTCGCACTTTCTGACAATTTTCTCAAAAAGATCGCACGCTCAGAAACCGGGTTTCTTCCGATATTTCTCGTGCGAGGCGGAAAATTGTGGCAGAAACCCGGTTTCTCGCCACGCAGCTAATCCCAGGAACCGGGTTTCTTCCGATATTTCTCGTACTCAACTGAAAATTGTCGCAGAAACTCGGTTTCTCGCCACCTAACGAGAGAAATTAGAGCGCAAATCCGCGATAATCGATCGCAATCACCCGCGCCAAATTCCCCACGCTAACCCACAAGTCCGCCGGGGGTTGAAAACCCCCGTCTCATAGCAAAAGTCCTCTCAAAGAGGACTGAAAGACACATTTTTGAACAAGCATTGCAATATCTCCCCAGTCGGTTGAAACTGAGATGTTGCACCATTCTCAATAAGCTTTTTATGAACAGGCTTTTCGGCCTGTTCCACAACAAAATTCACTCTTTGTGGAACAGGCCGGAAAGCCTGTTAAGCGAGAATGGTGCAAGATGTGAGTTGAAACCGACTTTCGCTATGAGACAGGGGTTTTAACCCCTGGCGGACTGTTTGTTTAACTCTAAATATAGCTGCTAGCTTGACGGGTGAACATTGAGCAGTAAATTCCGTTTGATGCTATCAATTCGTCGTGAGTTCCTATTTCTGCTATTTTACCGTTTTCCATGACGGCGATACGATCGGCAATTTTTGCTAATCCCAATCTGTGACTGATGACTATTGTTGTTTTCCCGGCGGCTATTTGGCGGAAGATGCTGTAAATTTCGTGTTCTGTCTTGGGGTCGAGGGCGGCGGTTGGTTCGTCAAAAATTAGCACTTCGGCTGTAGAAAGCCGCATTAAGGCGCGGGCGATCGCAATTCTTTGCCACTGTCCCCCCGATAAGTCTATGCCGTCTTCTAATTGTTTCCCCAACGGAGTCTCTAAACCTGCGGCAAGACTATTTACTTTTGCGCTAATTCCTGCTTCGGAAATAGCTTCATTAATTGCGGTGTCATCTGACAGTGAAAGCAAGTCGCCGAAACCGACGTTTTCGCGGACTGTGGAGGGGAAACGGGCGTAATCTTGCATAACGACGGCGATGCGCGATCGCACGTATGCTAGAGGGTACGATCGCAAATCTTTGCCGTTCCAGTCGATCGTACCACTTGTCGGGTCGTACAGGCGGCCGAGGAGTTTGCCAAGAGTTGTTTTACCCGCGCCATTTTCACCAACAAGCACTAGCATTTCCCCCGGATTAATCGTTAAGTTGATATCTTCAACCGTGCTTTTATTGCTACCGGGATAGCAAAAAGATAAATGCTTAATCTCGATGCCAATTTTATCTTTTGTGGCACGGGCATCTTGCCCGTCTTCTGGTAAACTAGGCAGGCGAGATGCCACATCCACAAGCGGAGACTGCAACTCTGGTTTGAGTTCCAACAGTTGAAAAATCGGACTAACGCTGAGAGAGATATCGTACAAATTAGTAGAAGTGCCAATCAATAATTGCAAACTTTGCTCCACTTGGACAATCAAACCCGAATAAAGCGCCACATCCCCCAAAGTATAGCGCCCTCCCAAAGCTCCCATTACCACATAAACAAATGGCAAAGCTACTCCTACTCTACTAAACACTGACCAAAAAAGTACAACAATTGCTCCTTTTTTTCGGATTTGCTGCATCTCGCTAAAAAACTGCAAAAACTGGCCCTGCCAGCGTTTGAGCCAAAGTTCCTGCAAGCCAAACAAACGCAATTCTTTAGCGTATTCTTCCCCGGTCAATACTCTAGCGGATAAGTTCATCTCGCGGCTGATTTTAGCTTGCTTTCTTTGAACTCTCCAGATAATTCTGCTATATTTTCTTTGGATGTAAATTGAGGGAGATGATGAAATCAGCATCAGGACTGGCACCCACCAAGCTATCGTAGCAGCAAGGCTAATAGAGGGAATAAATATAAAAATTCCCGTGATCGCCACGCTGAGGGTAAATGCTAGTTGCTGTATTTTGGATACTCCGGTTTTTGCGAGTTCTACTATATTTAATAGTTCCGGGTTTTCAAACAGGGCAATATCGTCGAAATTAGCGACTTTTTCCAGGACTTTTCCTTCGACAAAGCCTTGAACGCGATCGCGCAGGGATGTTGCCGCAAAAGAACTCATTGTTTCGAGAGAGTCGCCGATTAACTTTAGACTTAAGACTCCGGCAATACTCCACAGCAATATTGGCCGGGAAAGCATCAAAGCAAAGGGCTGTGCTGTTTGGGTTTGCGACAGCAACCGAGATACTTCATCAATGATTAATTTATCTAAAAATAGCACGGCAGATGGGGCCGCACCGCTGATAATGTTGAGTATTATTAAATGGCGGAGTTCTATTGGTGCGGCTTTGATTATCAGGCCCAGGCTGCGCCACAAAGCTTGGAATGTGGTAATTTGGATGGGTTGCATAGTTTGTGGGTAGGTGTCGGGTCTACTCATCCCCGGACGCTATATTATAGTAACTTTATCTCAACTGAAATGCAGCTTTTTCCAAGATTAATCGAACATCAGCCGGATTTGTGGATACATCATACTGCCAATGACCAAAACCACCATGCTGGTTAACAGCTTTAATCCACTGATCGAGAAATACCCATTTAGCCTCATCTTGACGAGTTTGTTTTCCTTTAGTTTCTAGAATCAAAAAATTGCCATTTTTCAGACGAACTATAAAGTCGGGGCGATATTTCCGAACAACTCCGCCAAAAATATAGAGAATCTCAAATCCAAGGTGATCGTTTTTCACCCAAGCATCTACAATATGAGCGTTTCTTTCTCGATCGAGTTCGTAGGCTTCGCTGGCTTCCCATGTACTGTCAAAGACGCAGCAGTTGATGTGAGATTTACGAGTGTACTCACAAGGTTTACCTGTGTACCAGGAACGCATATCACCTGTAGATCGGATTGGATGAACTGGATCGAAAACTGGTTCAATTCTTTCTGTATTTTCTAAATAAATAGCGTTCCAGATGTGTTCAACGACTTTTCTCAGATTAAGAGTGATCGGGATACGTCGTCGGATTTCGTCTCGATTGAACAATGGCGGAGTAATTTGGATAAAATCTGAGTGGATGAATTGTTCGACTAATTGAATCAGTTTTGCCAGTAAGTATTCTCGATTACCTTTCCAGCCGGGTTTCATCTGATCGAAAATATCTCTAGCAACCTCAAAAGTGATTTTTTGCATCCGAAATTTGCGACCTAAATCTTCTAGATCGATCGCCTTTATTTTCGTGACATCGGGTTTGCCATCGACACTGGGAGCGAGGTCTGCTAGGGTAATATTGTCAGAGGCATTTAACTTCAAAGGTTTAACCTGACTCAAATCGAGTTTGAGTTCTGGTTTATAAATGTAATCAATGCGGACGATATTGGGAAAGCTTATTTCAAACTGCTGCTTTTCTGGATCGGGTTTAATTTCAGTTTTAGGAGTAGGGGGCGGAGGCGGAGTTCCTTCATCGGATTCGTGGGGAAGAAAGGTAAAAGGAACACCAAAAATATTAACATATTCGGCTTCAAGTAGGTTTGTTTCTCGGTTGATGTCGTAAGTAGTTCTCCGTAAACCTCTACCTACGACTTGTTCGCAGAGAAGTTGGCTGGTGAATGCGCGAATCCCCATAATATGCGTTACAGTTTTAGCGTCCCAGCCTTCAGACAGCATCCCAACTGAGATGACATTTTGAATCTGTTCCCCAGGCTTCCCAACTTGGCCAACCGTATCCACCATTTGCCGTAAAAGTTCTGCCTGTTCTTTCTTAGAAAGTTTGCGAATAGGCTCATCATCAGAGTTATCATCTTCGGCAGTCTCTGGGTTTGTGTCTTGTATCTCAGTGCTTTCCTCTTGGGATTCTGCCATTTTCAGAACGTTAGAATCTATGTGTAAGGTGTATTCTGGAATGCAAAGTTCTTCGACCTGAATTTTGTTATGGTCAAAGGCATATTTGATTCGGGCAGCAGTTTCGGTACGGTTGGCGATCGAAATCATTGCTGGTGGAACTTTATGCCCAGATTCTTTCCATGCTTTCGCAGTTTCCAGCCAATCTTTTCCGAGTAAGAGGTAGCCGTTGTTGAGCAAATCAGGAAGCGATTCATTGGGCTTGGCTTTACGATTTACATCATCGTAAACTTCTGGATCTCGATAAAGATGGTAAAGACGGGATTTGAAATCTTGCACGTTGAGTCTTGCATCGTCGCGAATCACAACGCGGGGAGTCTTGACTAAGCCAGATTCGATCGCATCATTTAAGCCAAAATCACTGACAATCCAGCCAAAGAGAGCTTCTTCGGAACTCTTTTTCCCAGACGGGGCAAAGGGTGTGGCGGAGAAGTCAAAGCAGGTGAGGATTTTTCTAGCTTGGTGGATACGATCGCACCCACCAACCCACTTAGTTGCCTCATCTAAGTCTTCTTTGCTGACACCTTTAACTTTGGATTCAGCAGGAATGCGCCATGCGTGGTGTGCTTCGTCGTTGATCACAACTATATTGCTGGAGTTGCCAAGTTCACCTAAAACCTCCCTTGCGTAGGCTTCATTACTTTTTGCACCACGTTTATCAACTCCTTTTTTCTTTTTAATTTGTTCCTCAGTTTCCCAATTGAGGGTGTGCCAGTTACGGATTAAAACTTTGCCTTGACGAAGTTGATCGAATAAGCCCAGAGGAACAATATTGAAAATTTCGTAGTAGCTATTTTCAGCAGAGGGAAGCAGAACTTGCAGGCGATTCTTAACTGTAAGTCCGGGGGCAATTACAAAAATAGCTTTGGAAAAGCGGGAGTCTTGGGGATAGGTAACTTTATTCAGAATTTGCCATGCAATTAACATTGCCATGACGATTGTTTTGCCGGAACCTGTTGCCATTTTGGAACACAGGCGTTTGAAGTTTCCCCCATCTGAAGGAATGTCGATACCAACTTTTTCAGACGGGGGGGATTCCGTTAGCCAGATTAGGGTTTCTATGGCTTCTAACTGACAGAAAAAGAAGGGAAAGTCCCGTTCTTCGGAGTTGTGCCAGTGTTCTAGCAGACGTTTGGTAACGCCTGTAACGCCGGGGTGTCCCTCATTGCCCCAAGCTTTGACGCGGGGACGGATTTGGTTAACTAGAGGAATTTCGACAAATTTGCCTGGATCGTCGAAGGTTTTGGAGCTTTCCGAAGCAATGATATAGCCTGCGGGTCTTCTTCCTTCTGCAAGGTTGAAAAGGCGAGAAGTGCGATCGTAGTGCCAATATTGTTTCGGTTCTTCGTAGGGAGAATTGATAATTAGTTGATTAATTGTAGTTTGTGATGGCATAAGTTTTGCTAGGTTAATTTTTTTTATTCACTTTGAGTTGATGGTATAGTAAAAAATCAAAGAAACCGGGTTTCTTGACGAAAACCCAATACGCTTGGGTTAAGCTCGATCCCCCCTAGCCCCCCTTAAAAAGGGGGGGACAAGAATTTATTCAAAGTCCCCCTTCTTAAGGGGGATTTAGGGGATCTCCGAGGAATAAATAGTTTTAACTGAACCTTATTGGACGAAAACCTACGCTTTCAGCGTCATACCCTGACAAGAAACCCGGTTTCTCACACCCCGTGTGCAAGTCCTAAATAAGATTTACCGCCTGAATACTTATCCACCATTGAAAATTTGCTTTGCCGTCAACTTTAACTCTGAAAACACCGCTGATTCTACTCTTTTATCTCCCCGAAACAGCTTAATTTGATACTCACCATCTACTAGCTGATAAACCGATAAAGTAGGCTGTTTCGGAGAACCAATATAACGGCTACCACCTAAACCCAAATAATCTACAATCCAATATTCAGGAATGCCTAATGCTTCATAATCGATCATTTTGTGTGCATAATCATCGCGCCAATTTGTGCTGACAACTTCAATGATTAGAGGAATGGACGAGCCTTGAGTAATTGTTGAGGATTTTTCCCACAAAGGTTCTAAGACTAAAGCATCACGTTTGACTACCAAAATATCAGGCAAATAACCCGTTTCTTGACTCGGAGGTTTAACCAGGGCATTCCGGGGAAATCGATAAGGAAGTTGCAACCTGCGAGTTTCTAAGGTTAGCTCTGTCTGCAAAAATTCAACAACCTCTTCATGTTTTCCTGTGGTCTGCATTTCAACAATAACTCCGTTATGTAGTTCGTAGCGTCCGTTTTCTGGTTTCGATTCCAGAAATTCATCAAAAGTCATTATCTTGGATATAGCTTGAAGCATGGCACAACCTCCAATCGTCTAATATCATTTTAACGTTAAAATAATCTGTGGGCGTTAGAAACCCGGTTTCTTTAAGAAACCGGGTTTCTTTGAATTCATGGCGTTAATCGAATAATTTTCAAACTTTCAATTCCCCTATCGTCCACAATCTTGACAGCAACGCGCTGATACTCGCCGATTTCAAAAGGTAACGAAACAGTCCCTTGATAGGACTCAATTAAATCCTCGTCAATTTCGGCTTTCAGATTGCGGGCTAGGCGTGACCAAGCATCTTTTTCTCCTGCCATTGGGAAGAAAACCTGACGCGGGAAAACGCTTCTGCCATCATAATCGGTATCTAACATCCATACGGCAATTTTTTCAACGCTGCCAGACTCGATATTTCCAGTCTTGGTGTTGTAGTAATCGAAGCCAAAAACTTCTACTTCCCACTTATCTTTATTTTCGCCTTGAGCAATGCGGCGGAGGGCGACATCTGGTTGACCCATCAGCCAGAAGCTATCGTTACTAGCGCGTTTTTTCTTAAGGTCTTCTGTCTGCATATCCATGTTCATTTGTGCTTTCAGAAGCGTGACACCAGGCCAGTTGGTTTCGTCGATGTCTTTGGCCGCTTCCGGGTCAAATTGGAAGGCGGCAAAGATGATTAACTTCGGTTTTGGTACTAAAGTTTGTGCTTCTTCAATAGCTTGAGTGACTTGGCGTTGTTCTAGGGGTGCGTGTTCTGGCCCGAAAGAAATCACAACTCGCATCGGTTTATCATAAGTGCCGCCAGATTCTTTGACGGTATTGGCTCCCAAATCGTTAGGTTTAGTTTCGGCATCGGCATGAAGCCAGCGAGTACCGGGTAAAGCTTCGACTCGCGAAAACAGGATGTATTGCCCGTTTTTACCGCGAATTCCTGTTTTTAGCATTTCATCACGCCATTCTGATTGCCGCAGAGTTTCGCCAGAACGGGCAATCGATTGGTCGGCAACGGGTGGATTGATAACATCATCAATTGGTTTGACTATGGGGGCGGGGACTGCTTCAACTGTAAATGGGCCAGTAACTCTGGCTCTGGATTTATCTATCAAGGGTTGGTCGTAGAGGGTTTCTTGGTCGGCATATTTATTAATAGCTTGTTCGATTTCTATGCGGTTCATGCCTTCCCGAATTTCTGGGTTATTGGCAATCGATTTGAGGGTGATGTGAGGGACGGTTTTGTATTTAAAACCACTACCTACACCTTCCAGGGAATTTGCTAGTTGATAATAGTCAAAGGTGGCGGTCATTAACCGTTGTTTGGCTAGGGTTATTGCTACTCGCGAGGTATCACAGGTAATCCATCTCCGCCCCCATTGTTCCGCAACATAGGCAGTTGTACCGGAACCACAGGTGATGTCGAGAACTAAGTCACCTGGATCGGTGGTCATTAAAAGGCAACGTTCAATAACCTTTGGATTCGTTTGAACAACAAATAACTTTCCTTCGGGTGTACCTGCTACCGAAGTATCTGTCCAAATATTTGTTAATCTGATGACGGGGAAATCATCTAGACATCTTATGTAAGCTAAACTACCTTCACGACTAAATAATCTTTTTGCTATTTTTAATTGTTCCATTCCATCAGGATATTTTGCTTTCCAATGACTTCCGGCGCGGGGATGATAAGTTTTATTTTCAAAGTTAAAAGGTTGTGGATCTGAAGCCGACCCTTGACTGGTAGTATTATCTAGCCTGAACACTTTAGAACCTTTGGGCAGAGATTCCATACCCTCTCGCTCTTTTTGAGTCATTAGGCGGCGAGTGCCATCTAATAGTTCTAAATATCGGTAATCGCCACCTTTTAAAGTTGTTGATGTTTTTTCAAAAAATAACTGATAATACTTAATTTCTTTACTTTTAGAGTACCAAATAATATAATCTCCTACACGACTTAAAGAGGATGTTTCAAAGCCTCCTGTTGTCGTATAAGATATTAAACTCATAAAGTTGTTTATGCCAAAAACCTCATCCATCAAACATCTAACAAAATGCAGATTATCACTGGAAATTTGGACAAAAATACTACCACTTTCCGACAATAACTCCCTCGCCAACAACAATCTATCTCTTAAATAACTCAAATAAGAATGAATGCCCAATTCCCAAGTATCCCGAAACGCTTTAATAGTTTCCGGTTCTTGAGTCAAATCCTCATCTTTCCCATCTTTCACATCCCGCTTATTTACAAACGGCTGAAAATTAGAACCATATTTAATCCCATAGGGCGGATCGAAATAAATCATCTGCACTTGTCCCGCCATTCCCTCTTTTTCTAATAGGGAATTCATCACTAATAGCGAGTCTCCCGCAACTAAGCGGTTACTCCAATTATGCTTGTGCTTGTAAAACTCGATCGCCTGTCGAATCGGAGGATTTTCTTCTGGTGTTTCAAATAGAGATAACTGTACACCCTGACTTTGATTTTGCTTCCGCACTGCTTCAATGATGCTGCGCGGATCGATGCGTTCGTGAACGTGCAGCGAGACTGTAGGGACTTCAAAGCTAGTATGTTCTGCTTTGCCAGCCCAAACTAACTGAGGGTCAAGGTGAGGATCGTAGGCATATTGTTTGCTATCCCCATCTGGATCGGTGTCTGGCGTAACCAGTCCGACGGGTGGGTTATTTACCCTTTGTTGGTTTTCGTGGTTGTATTGCCCGATCGCTCTTTGGTCAGGTTTTTTTTGCCTCGCCATACGATTTCCTCTACCCTCAAAACCTTTACTTTACAATTTATCCCACACCTTTGCCAAATTTGTTAGATGTTTTTTGGGATTGCTCTAGTCTGCTAATATCTTGGCTATTCTTGAAATAAATTTTATCTAGCCACAATGGAATCATATCGTTTCCGGTTGTATCGTCGGGTGTATGGGCGGGGCGGGTTTATAGAATTTGTCAATATTTATCAAATATCTCGGCGAACCCGCCCCTACAGAATCTGATTAGATACAATTCCGAATTAAACGGAAATGATATCACAGGCTGAGTTCGATCGAGGGATACGATCGCCCTTTCCATCTCAAACTCTGCCAGATCGAGCGATCGCCCTGAATCAATCCCACCATAGCATAAACCGCTTTATGCCAAAGTTATCCAAATGTCAAACGCCGCACCGTACCATTATCTGTAAATCGCTGTTAGAACAGGCAAGATGCCTGTTCCACAAAGAATGAATTTCTTGTGGGGTGGGCATCCTGCCCGCCCAGAAAAACCTTATTAAAAAGGGCGCAACATCTCAGAAATATCAAACTATCCAAATGTCAAACGCCGCACCGTACCATTATCTGTAAATCGCTGTTAGAACAGGCAAGATGCCTGTTCCACAAA